>CAIYOV010000091.1 GCA_903927935.1 uncultured Bacteroidota bacterium
AGTTTGGATACGCGCACTTCCAATGATTTTGTATTCAGAATATAAGGAGTGCCTAAAGCTCGCGTCGCTTCGTTACCCAGTTCAATTAAAACAGGCTCACCCGCTTCCGGTTGGTATCCGTCTACAGAGGTTTCAAAAGGGTGGGCTTATGGTTTAGGCAGTAATTCCGATCTCGTTCTCGACAGTTATCAAAACTATGGTTTATCGGTTCGCTGCATTAAGGATTAGGTTTCGCCTTTTCGCCTTTGTGGGTAACGGAGATGTAAATACAACAGCATTTGCAGGGCTATTGTAAATTTGTAAACCATAATGTGGAGCAAACGCTTTTCTTTATGCGTTTTTATGACAGAACCAATTCATATTTTTTTTTCAAAAGACAACCTTATGAGTTCAGCAATTAAGTGTTTCACTTCTCTAACTCTTATTATTTTTTGTTGTTGCTTTAAAACAACTTTAGCAAACAATGCCGTGTATGAGCAGCGCAAACAGGCCTACATAGATTCTTCATTAACTTATAGCGGAGAGACAAAACTTGTATTACAGGCCTTCCGCGGCTTACCTTTAGATACTGCAGCGCTTAACCTGGTGCTCAACCGTGTTCCTACCCGCGAAACAGCCGACTTCGACATTATTCACCTGATTCGAATTTTGTATCTCACCAACGGCACTTATGATGCACAAATATTGCCGGTTCTAAACGCCATTCCTTTTTGGATAAACTATGGCGATACCCTGCACAATTACTTCTCCGAGAACCATGGAGTGATGTGGATGGGTTCCGATTGGCTGCTCCACGAAAAATACAACAAGCCGATTGATAACCGGTTGGAAGCACGGTTAAAACATTACCTGCAACTGAAAGTGCAATTCGGTTTCTACGAATTCTTTTCGTCCACCTATAACCCATTCGAATTAGGAGGCTTGCTCAACCTGGCCGATTTCTCGCAAGACACCCTGATTAAAAACCTGGCCACAACGGCCTCGCAAACATTGCTGAAAGAGTTTTTGCTATTGACCAATGACCGTGGCACCTACTTTCCGGTAGCCGGAAGAAATTACCCGGCTAGATACGATAGCCCTTACGGTCAAAATCACAACAATCTTATTTACCTTATGACAGGTTTTGGGCAAGCTCCTCAGGGAGCCTCGCACGCGGGACCTTTTCTGGCTTCTACCGGCATACCTATGGACAGCGTGATTGCCTCATGGAGACCCTTCGAGAATTTCACCATGCACAACGGTCACAGTTTAGACACAGGCTTTATCATTAATTCATCCCTCACCACCACCGACCGGGTAGTCTTTCAATGGAGTTCGGGAGCTTACTTTCACCCATCTGTGGTACAAGAAACCGCTCAACTGCTAAACGATTCCAGTCTTTGGGCGCAAAACGATTTCTCAATACTGGCTCCGCTCTCGGGTTTTGCTCCGCAGGACATGCCGTCTATTGCAAATTCGCTTAGCTGCATTTCTAAAAGCGGGGGATTGTTTGAAGCTAATATTGCCATTTTCAAAAACCATTCTATAACGCTTTCATCTATACTTGATTTCTGGAAAGGCAAAGTTGGTTTTCAGCAATATCCTTGTGTAGCCAATGTAGGCACTACCGCAGTTTATACAGGCTCCGGAGAAGTGAAACCGGTTTGGGGCAACCGCAACCCCAACAACCAGAATACTCATTTGCCCTATGTAGAGCAGCATAAAAACGTATCGCTCATTATGTATCGTCCCGAAAATGTGCCGGCTTTATTAGGTGCCAACTTTGCTTTTAAAGAGGTAGCTCTGCATTGGCAGGATGCCGATTTTGATGAAGTGGTTGAAGATAGTATGTGGTTGCTGGGCAGGCAGCAGCAAAGTTATGTAGCCGTTCGCAGAGCCTGCATAGGTGAAATTAATACAGTGCGTGCCTGCCCTACTACCGGTGGGCAATCATGGGTGCTTATGGTAGGTGACTCCTCAATGTATGGCAACTTTGCAAATTTTCAGGGGGTGGTGCATCAATCTCAATTCGAAGAGAAATGGTATTTAGATACACTTAGCTCACAGTATGTTTATTATGCGAAGGTTATAGTAGATACCACTACTATAGCTTATGCCTGGGGCGTAGATAGTATGGCAACCGGCATTGCAGATATTGCAGAAGATAATACCGGTTGGTCAATGTATCCAAACCCGGCTAATGCCAGCCTGAATGTGGAATGGAAAGAAATTTATGAACCGGCATTAGTTCAGATATACAGTATAAATGGCGGACTGGTTTATACGCATCAGGCGATCGAAAAATCTTTATCTCTTTCTACTCAATCATTCGCCAATGGCATGTATGTGCTGAAAGTAACCACAGCTAAAAGTGTGAACTCAAAGAGGTTCATAGTTGAGCATTAGTAACAATATACGGGGTCGGTATTACACTTTAAACTTTGAAGTCCGTCTTGCATTTGCTGGTTAAAACACCAATAGCCTACTTCTTCTTGCTCCTTTTAAAATAAAAAGATTTTGAGCAATTGGCACATGCCAGGCTACTCTCAAGTTCATACCCTTTTATATTAAGGCGGTCGAAAAATTCAAACAGTTTTTTATAGTAATCTTCTGTGCTCGAAGCCTCTACTTTGCCTAAATCATCCGAAGTGCCATTACTATAGTAAATCATCCATTTAGCCTCGGCACCGGTGGCAGTAATTAAAACAGCGTGGTCGTATTTTGTTGTTTCCTGCGCTTGTATAGCTGCAAAAGAACCGAGAAAGAAAATTATTAATGCCAATAACTTTTTCATGTGTTTAAATTTTAGTGTGTAGAATAATAGCGGTTCTATAAAAATACGAATTCTTCCGTTTCGCATTTACAGGTTGTTTCGCTTCTCGTCCTCGTTTATATCGAGGATGTAAATGCATAATAAACTTTTCGCCCTTGTTGGTGTTATAAGCTGCACCGGTAAAAAAATTAATTTCGTTATCGAACGTTACTCAACCAACAATTAAACAAACTTTAAACTCCAAACAGGCGACCATGAAAAAATTTATGATTGACATTCTTTTGCAAGGCATTGACAACGAAACAAGAATGAGATTGTTACCTAAAGAGCAGGAAATGGTAAAGGAGTGGGAAGAAAACGGAACACTTTTGGCGCAGTATATAAAAGGTGAGACTGCCGGTATATACCTGGTATTAATGGCTGAAGATAAAATGGATGCCGATAAAAAGCTTTCAACTCTTCCTTACTACCCATATATGAAAATTGAAATCATAGCTTTACGATAAAGCAATAACCATCAACTATTCCGTGCGGTCCCAATTTGTAACGGGGATGTGAATGCAAGGGCGTTTGCAGGGCTATTTCATATTCATTAGTGCCAATAAAATTTTTATTTAAAATTTTATTATTGCGCAAAAATGTGAGGCCCTATGATGTTTTCGAAAAGTTGCGAGTATGCTATTAAAGCGGTACTTTATCTATCTATTGAGTCGGTTAAGGGCAGCCGCCTTACTATTACTGAGATAGCTGCCGCCATAGAAAGCCCTGAGCCATTTACGGCAAAAATTATGCAAACCCTTTCGCGACATGGTTTAATATCTTCGGCAAAAGGCCCCGGTGGTGGCTTTTTTATTGATATCAATGCAAAGCCCATTATTGTAATGGATATTGTTGATCTGATAGACGGGAAAAATGCATTTGAGCGCTGTGGGTTAGGGCTAAAGGAATGCGATGCTAACCATCCCTGCCCCATTCATAACGAATTCATGAGCTATTCAACCAGATTAAAAAGCCTGCTTGAAAGAAAGACAATTCAGGAAATGGCAAAGGAGATTAAAACGGGCAAATCATTTCTGGTGAATAACTAAGCCGCCCACTCGTTTTTGTTTAAAACAAGGATGCCTATACGAAAGTGTTCTCATGTCTATCGAAGCCAATCATATAGTTTCCGCTCTGGATAACGCAAAACTTCAACACAGCTTGCGAATAATATAAACCGGCAGTGCATTTACTTTGTTAATATTACTTCATAAAAACCACCTCTAAATACAAAATTTTCGGAGGCTTTGGACTTCTCCTGGCTATCAATATTTATATCGCCTCTCTGCCGTTCACGGTATTTTCTAAAATAAAAATTAATCTGTTTACACCGGGGGTAATGCCGCTCGAAGCAGCACTGTTGGTCATATCAGTCTTCGTTGCCTTTCAAGGCATATTTATTTTGGTGTTAATGAGCCAATGCAAATTTATAATTACCACACCCGAGGGTATAACCTTTGTAAATCCATTATTGCCATTTATCCGCACTACCAAAAAATGGGCTGACTACGATTATTTTCAAATAGTTCAGGAAAGTTCTACCTGGTCTTCGTACGAAGCGGTATGGCTAATAAAGGACGACAAATTAAATCAACGAATATCGAGTTTCTATTACTCCAACTATGCCGAAATAGTGGAATCAATTAAAGCCGAAAACAGGGGGCAATTGGAAATTAATCAATACCGGCAGCTGTTATGTTGGTTTGGTCAAAAAATACATAACTGAGCTGCCTCTGGTCTTTTAGCTTCTCACATTTGCTTTTTAGCTTAAATACTTTCCTCCGGTAAAAAATACTTATTTCTTATTTCTGGTACTCAGCACTATTTCAACAGCCGCACCGGCCAGGCAGTCAATGGCTACGCCAATGCCCCAGGCCTTCCAGGCGCTTGCCCGTCTTTCTTTGCGGGCCTCTTTCATATATCCCCGCTGATAGGCTATGTTCGTCCAAAGGTTGCTATCCGGATAAATCAGGTTTTTCTCTTTGGGCGGAATAAAGGTATATATCATAGCTGGTATCAAGCCAAGCACCGGTGAGCCCACAGCAGTTACGGCCAACGTAGAACCAAACACACCGCCCGTTCTGAAATAATCTTTAGCATCGTCCACGCCCTTCTTAAACATTAAACTATCGGCTAAAGCTCCGGTATCAATACCGGCCACCAGCGTGCGCGCAACGGTAATGCCCGGTAATTGCTTTAACAATAGTTCATACTCGGCAGGCGTAATAAGCCCATTGTTAAGCATATCCTTATAACGCAGCAGCTTTATTCCGGCAGAATCTGTCTGCGCCGCGGCTGCCAGTATACAAAGTCCGCATATAAGCAACGCTAAAAACCTTTTCATGTTACATAAGTATTATTTTTCTGCACAGCAGACATTCCAATTGCCAGGCGTCCGGATTTAAAACAGCACGACATTTATAACCATAACCTAGCATTGAGTATTATTGCATGCGAATGCAGCTGACTTTATTTTTACAGTAAGTAAATATTTTATAGCAACCACCGTTTAACTGTTCAATATGATAAATCTGAGAAGTATGAAAATAAAGATATGGGTTATTCTATTTGGTTTTCTTCTGACCACAGTACTCATTAATTCCTGCACACATGGCGGTTGCCGTGAAACAAAGAATAGTTCAGCTGGCGACCGCGAAAGTCATAATGCCGGCAGAAATTGTATGCACTGCCACACTTCTCTTGGTGAAGGCGAAGGTTGTTTTACCGCTGCCGGTACTATATACGATAGTTTGGTAACCGGTATATATCCCAATGCAACAGTTCGTTTGTATACACAGCCTAACGGTGGTGGCAATCTTGCAGCAACTCTTCAAGGCGATGCAAAAGGCAATTTCTTTACTACCAATAGTATTGATTTTGCTAACGGTCTTTACCCATCGGTAACAGGTAGTAGCGGGCAAACCAGGTATATGTCCACCGGCATCTTAACCGGTGCCTGTGGAAGTTGCCACGGTGCTGGTACGCAAGGGGTTATTTACGCTATGTAATATTTGCAACGCAATAACTGCCGGCCTATGCTACCATACGCAAAGGTTCAGCAATACTTAATGTCAGTGGTTTTACATTCCAATGATATTGCTTTTCAAAAATCTGCCATTGTTCGCTACGTACAGCTTTTAATCGGTCCAGCAGTTTTTTAATAAGAGGAGAATTTGCATCTGCTTTCACTTGTTTCAGATACATGTCTATAATGCTTTGACCCTCTGTTTCCAGTTCAGCCAAACGCCTTTGTGAAGGACTTTCTGATATTGAATTTTTCATGATAACTGGTTGAACGAAATACATTCTTTAAAGTTTGCTTTTAAGTAGATTTATTTTTGCTTTCTGCTATGTCTTTTCTCATGTTGGAACCGGTGTAAAAACCAATACCCAAAAGTGTTATTTTCAGTGTAAAATGGATTCGGCTTTGTTGAATTAAGTAAGTTCCCTTTATTTGAGGAATGTCCCGATTGACTATTCTGCTGCTGATTGGTTCTGCTTATCAGATTTCTCTAGCAGAACAGTTTCAGATATTTGGCAACATCCGCAACCTTCCCGATCAATGGGTTTCGCTCACGTTTATGGACGACAGTCTCCAAAGTCAGATTGACTCTGCTTATGCTGTTAACGGAAAATTTATGTTTCATGGTGCTGTTGCCGAACCTACTGCAGGAGGGCTGTTTACTGCTGACGGAAAAATTACGATCACTTTCTTTTTTGAGCCGGGTCTTACACAAATTACCGGTGATACCTTGTGGCCCTCAGGTGTAAAGGTTCACGGAGGTAATTCAACAAGTGACCATAACAACTATAAAGTGTTTGAAATCCCTTTGATTGAACAAACTGACAGCCTGAGAGAAGTGGCATTTGCGCACAGTAACGATTCGGTGGCTTTTCAAAAATATTGGGCGGTTTATTCCGAAGCCATCCGCATAAATCTGCAAAAGCAGGACGGATGGATGATGGAGCACAACAATTCGGCTGTGTGTGCCTATTATTTCCTATATCATTACATGGATGCCGATAATCTGACAAAAGGGGATAGTCTGTTACGATTAACCACAGAAAAAGTGCAAGGCTCAAAATACATCCGGACCAGAAAGGCAGTTGTACGAAACACCGTATTGCGCGAGGTTGGCAGACAGGTCAAACATTTTACGCAAAATGATACATCGGGAAAAAGTGTTTCTACCCAAATATTCTCAGGCAAATATTTTCTGATAGATTTTTGGGCATCGTGGTG
>CAIYOV010000092.1 GCA_903927935.1 uncultured Bacteroidota bacterium
ACAAAATTTGCGCTTTTGTCATTTTTAATGGAGTTTAAGTCTAAAGAAATGCTAAATGATTTGTAGCATAAAAGATTTCAGGAGTTCATCCGTTATCTTCGCAACACCTAACTATGAAAACAACCAAACCGATTTTAAGTAAAGTCGCGCTAATGTTTGCGCTCGCTGTTACCACATTGTTATTTCTATCTGCCTCAAAACCTGCAACTGAGGATATAAGGGCAATTGAGCATTCTGATGTTCCTGATGTTTACAGCCAACTCCATTTAAAAGAATTGGGCCTAAGTGAGAATGCTTTTCAATTAGCAGTAAACGGCTGGAAGAAACTGAAAGTAAAAGGTGCAGTTTCAAAAAACATTATTTCCATCTGTGATTTCTCTCAATCCTCCAATAACAAGCGCTTATACATAATTGATATGGTAAGCGGTAAATTGCTTTTCAATACGCTTGTTGCTCACGGAAGGAACACCGGTGAAGAATTTGCCCGATTCTTTTCCAATGAGCCATCTTCCAACAAAAGCAGTTTGGGGTTTTATACAACTAAGGAAACTTATTTGGGAGAGCATGGATTGAGTTTAAAATTAGAGGGAGATGAGCCGGGCTTTAATGATAAAGCTGAGGATAGATCGATCGTTATGCACGCTGCTGATTACGTGAGTAGTAATTTCATTGACCGATTTGGAAGATTGGGAAGAAGTCTTGGTTGTCCTTCAGTGCCGGTTGAGTTCCATCAGCAAATTATTAATACCATAAAAGATGGAAGTTGCTTGTTTGTTTATTACCCTGATAAAAAATATCTCGCTGCTTCAAGGCTTTTGAGATAAGGCATAAAACAAAAAAGCAGTTCCTGTTAGGGAACTGCTTTTCACAAAGACTTAAAAGAGTAATTATTTTCTGCGGATAATTTTCCCGTAGCTGAAACTGCGGTGTTTCTTAGGTCTGAATTTAATTTTAGGAAAATCACTAGAAGAAATTTCACGGTCGTTATCATCTGGATTTTTTGTATCGACCTTTACTGCTTTTGTAATTGGAGTAGCCTCAGTTTTTGGGCTATTCATATCTATAGCAGGAAAATAATATGGTTCGCTTCCTTCGCTATTTTCAGCAATAAACTGAGCAGGCACCGAAACTTCCGTATTTGTAGGTAATATTTGAACAGGAGTCGTGGGCGTTTTTGCTTGTGCAACTATTCTTTCTTCAACTGGTTTTGTAATTGATATTGGTTTAGAATAACGTGCAATTTGCTTTGTATTTTCTCTAAAGATAATTGTTGGTGTTTCCGATACAACCGGAGTTGTCTTAATAGTTTTATCAACTACAACGTTATTAACAATAACCGCTTTTTCTTTTTTCGAATAATCGTTCACCAAATAGGCCGTCATCATTGATGCACTTATTAGCAAAGCACCTGCAATAAATCCAAATATGGTGCGTTGTGGTATAGGGGAATTTATAGAAACAGGCACTTGTGCCACTTCTTTATCTAATTCCGCAGATATCCGATTCCACATCCCAAAAGGTGGTGTAACCTCATGTTCATTCATCATCTGCTCGATGTTCCTGTCAAAATTTTTCATCTTCTGATCCATATTGTAGAGGTTTATTCTATAATATTTTTTTGTTTCTTAATTTAATTATCCGTTTTGCGACTGATGTGTAAAGTCAACGCTTTCGGTTATCATTTTCTGTAATAAATATCTTGCCCGTGCTAATTGCGACTTTGATGTTCCTTCCGAAATTCCCATCATGTCACCAATTTCTTTATGCGAAAACCCTTCAATTACATAAAGATTAAATACTGTTCTATAACCATCACTCAACTTCTGAATTATCTTTAATATATCCTGTTGTTTTAAGGTTTCAAGCGCATTTTCTTCATAAAATTCATAACCTCTTGCCTCGGAATCATGAAGTGCATATAAGTTTACCTGTTTACGGTAATGTTCGATGGCTGTGTTAACAAAAATTCTTCTTACCCACCCCTCAAAAGAACCTTCGCCACGAAACTTTTCAATATTCTTAAACACCTTTACAAATCCTTCCTGCAATAAATCCTGTGCCGAATTATATTCATTTGCGTATCGCAAACAAACAGCAAACATTTTAGCAGAAAACATATTGTATAACATCTGCTGATATTTACGGTCACCTTTTGCGCAACCTTCTCGGATTTGTTCTTCGGTATTACCCTGAAAGACGATAGAACTCATGGTTTAGCTTTTGTTTAGGGTTAATCTAAAATACTACTTTTTGCCAACCTTAATATATCAGACGGTGATTTGTTGCAAATGGTTGGCAAACAGGTCAAAACTTTTTTTGCGGTGACTAAATTCGTTTTTCTCTTTGAGAGACATTTCAGCATAGGATTTTGTTGAACCTTCAGGTTTGAAAATCGGATCATAGCCAAAACCTTCGTTTCCTATACGCTCTTCAAGAATTTCTCCTTCTGTTACACCTTCAAACTGAACGTAAGCATCCTGAGAATAGTACGTGATAACGGTTTTAAATCTTGCCTTGCGGTTTTTCTGCCCTTCCATTTTTGAAAGAACCTTATTCACGTTGTCATCAAAGGTCGCTGTTTCGCCTGCGTAACGTGCAGAATAAACTCCGGGCTCACCATTCAACGCATCTACGATTAAACCGGTGTCTTCCGCAAAGCAGAAAGTGTTGAATTTCTTTGAGAGATATTCTGCCTTCTCCAAAGAATTCTCTTCAATAGTTTCGTGTGTTTCTGGAAGTTCACCTTCAAAACCTATGTCTTGTAAACTGACTATTTCAACACCCGGAATAACAAGGGATTTTATTTCACGAAGTTTATGTTGATTGGATGTAGCAAAGATTATCTTCATGGATCTAAAATATTTTAATCCTTTTATTTATTTTGAGTTTCATTTCTTTCATCTAATAATACACAAAAACCAAACTATGCCTTTAAACAAACCCGTTTCCACTATCATGACACTTAATCCGGTTGTTGCCAATCAGTTTCATAACTTTTCACAAGTTCTCAGATTATTTACTGAGTTTCCTGTTCATCATTTACCTATTGTTGGCGCCAATAATCATTTAATTGGCATTATCAGTTCAAACGATTTGACCAAAGTGTTTCTTTCCCTTTGTTGCCTCTCCGAAAAAATAATGATGGATTTTGATGCAATTGATAAAGCGATAAACCTGAACGACTTTATGACATTAAACCCAATCACAGTTTCGTCCAGCGATACAATTGGCGCGGCTGCTAAAATTTTTGCTGCAAAAAAATTTATGGCTTTGCCGGTAGTAGATAATGGAGTTTTAGTAGGTATTGTTTCGGTGAAAGATGTGATAGCTTATATTTCGTGATAGGAAACTTTTAGATGTTATTTTTCATGTCGTAGTTATTTGAATTTTCTTCTTGCATATTAAGTTGTGAAATTGTCCATGGAAATTTTTATAGGGAAGAGAATATTTGTAATCTGTTTATTTGTAGTTTTAGTTGCCACCGCTTATGCTGGTGGTTTTGATGTAAAGACAAGTTCCATTATAGACCAACCCGGTGCAGAAGTTTTGGGGGATTATAAAGGCTCATGGTATGTTATTGGTTTTGAAAACGAAGGCACTTTAAATAAGCCACCCCGCTACAAAATATTCAAATACAGCCAGGGGTTTAAAAACGGTACAACGTCAGTTTTATATCCTTCGTTTGGAGAGAAGACACTTTACTTACAAGCCACTTTTGTAAGCAATAAAATTTCAATCTTCTATGCCAAATGCGGGAAGAGGGAAGATGTAGCTGCATTACTAGACAAACGCGAAGGGCATAAACAACTTCCTATTATTATGCGGCAGGATTATGACCCAATAACTCTTGAGCCAACCGGTGAAGCAGAAATGATTTTTAATGAAGAGGATGAATTTTTTTCTGCATCCGGTATTGATCTATCTGAAAGTTATGACAGGAGCAAAACGGCTATTTTGATAAAGCCATATTACAAGCAACTGAAGTATAAAGTGATAATTACAGATAACAATACAGGAGAGGTGTTTGCAAAAACATTTGAATTTAAACTGCTGAAAGAATATCTGAAGTTTTTGAAAATGAGAGTGAGTAATGCCGGAGAAGTGATAATAGAAACAAAAGTACGTGATGATGTAATTACATTAACACAAAACTCGTCTGGTAAAAATCAGGTGAAGTATTTTTTCTTTTCTGTTAATAAGGGAGGCGATGAAGCAAAACAATTAGACTTTGTTTCACCTGTAGGGAATAATAAATATTTTACTGATCCGGTTTTGACAATACTCAATAACGGAGAAACATTGATTGCCTACGATTATTTTCAAAATCCGAATGATGCTGCCCTGAAAGGAACTTCTGTTTTTAAATACGGAGTTGGTTTTAATGCTATTGGTGATATTGAACTCACTGCTGATTCGAAATTTATTTCGAATGCTTTGGGTTATCATACTTTCAAAAGAGGGAAAGAGTTTACGCATCTGGCAACAAAACAAATTTTGCCCCTTGGTGAAAGCTGCTTTGTGTTAATTGCAGAATATCATGACACCATTGATAATACAGACAAAACTAAAGCAGGTGCTGTTGAACGTAATTACTTAATTACTTACCGGATAGACGAAAATATGTCGGTGAAAGCTCAACGCTTTATTGCTAAGAAACAAATCAGCCCTCTGTTTGATTATGCGTTTTCTGTGCAGGCTTATGCCAAAGGGAATGATGTCTACATGTTTCATAACGATAACTGGGAATCTGATGAAGAGCATAACATGAACCTGCAATGTACACTGTTACCTGCTGATGGCAGCGAACCGGTAACACAAAAGGTAGTGAATACCTCTAATGATTTTTTTACAAGTATGGAGCAAGTATTTATCAGTAAAGAGAACAAGGTTCTGTTTACTGAGGAAAAGCTGGTGGATTATGCAAATGTAACCCGCGAACGAAAGTTGCTGGAGATAACAATAAAATAGGCGCTGTCCTAAAACAGGTCGCCTTGATTTCCTTTCTTCCCAGCCTTAGGATTTATATCTAACTCAATTGTAGTTCCCATCTTCACTTCGGTTGATTTCTTGTCGAGTTTAACTTCAGGAATTATTTCCGAAATTTTTCCGGTTACATCGAAAGTAGAAAGACGATTGCCTAAAGCTTTCCATCCTTTCACATCTATCAGGTCGTTCAGGTTTACTGATTCTTCTACTTTCTCTTTTGCCTTGCCTTTGGTTACATTAAACTTTACCATTACTTCATCACGACCGCTAAAAATATGCAGTTTAGAGTTGTTGTGTTCGGTTACAATAGGCGATTTCAGTTTTTCGGTTTTCAGTTCTACTTTAAAACGTTTTACGAAATACTCTTTGCTGCTGCCATCGTAATAAACCGCGCTGTAAATTTTCTCAGGGTCGAATTTTTCTACAGCAAGAATTTCCTCCATCTCGTATTTGTTCGTCATCTCGAAGTTGGTTAACTCGATGTTGCCGTCTTTGTATGCTACAATAATCTGATCACCGGTGTTGAATTCTCCCAGATATTTTGCTTTGTCTTTTTCCTCATTTACTAAGCGACCGAACTTTTCGTCTAACCACATCTTCATTCCACCAATAGAAGATTGTCCTTTCTCAATCAGTTCTACTTTGCGCACTGGAAACTTGGTCAGGATATTACCTACACTCCCTCGGCCTTTAATCTCTATCGTTGCAAAATCAAATTCAAACTCCTTAATACGCGCAGTCGAATTCGGATGCAATTGCACTTTCACAATCTCACTTTCTGAATTTTCATTAGCGGTGAAGTATAGGACTTTAGTGCCAGCCTGATCTTGTGTAAGATCGTATTCTTTATCGCGTGTAACACCGGTTACGTTGAAACGTTTTACGAAGGCACGCTTGCTTCCGCCATCGTAATAAGCCATGTTGTAAGCTGTACGCTCATCGTTCTTTTTCCATACGGCAATATGAAGAATGTCTTTACCGATAAACTTCTTATCACCAATCCGACTCACCATCATTTTGCCACCGCGCGTAAAAGCAATGATATCGTCAAGGTCGCTGCACTCGCACACAAACTCGTCTTTCTTTAAACCGGTGCCGAAGAATCCTTCTTCACGATTTACATAAAGCTTGGCATTGGTGGCTGCTACCTGTTTTACTTCAATTTCTTCAAAACCTTTTATCTCGGTTCTGCGCTCTCTTCCTTTACCGTATTTCTTCAACAGGTTTTGGAAATAGGCAATCGCATATTCTGTCAAATGTTTTAAATCGTACGCCACCTGTTTCAATTCGTTCTCGATAGCTTTGATTTCTTCATCTGCCTTGAACCCGTCAAACTTTGAGATGCGTTTGATTTTGATTTCCGTCAGGCGGACAATATCATCGGTAGTTATTTCGCGCTTGAACAGTTTCTTATAAGGCTTTAATCCTTTGTCAATTCTTTCAATCACAGCCTCCCAGGTGGTCGCTTCTTCAATGTCGCGGTAAATTCTCTTCTCGATAAATATTTTTTCTAAAGAAGAGAAATGCCATTTCTCGTTTAACTCTGCCAGACGTATTTCAAGTTCTTTCTTCAGTAAATCTTTTGTGCGCTCTGTACTGAGTTCAAGAATTTCATTCACCGAAAGGAACATCGGCTTGTCGTTCACAATAACGCAAGCGTTAGTTGAAATGGAATTCTGACAATCGGTGAATGCGTAAAGAGCGTCTATCGTTACATCGGGGTCGCTGCCCGGTGCAAGGTCAATCTGTATTTCAACATCTTTTGCGGTATTATCTACTACCTTTTTGATTTTGATTTTGCCTTTATCGTTTGCTTTCAGGATGCTCTCAATCAAACTGCCTGTTGTAGTGCCGAAAGGAATTTCGCGGATGGCAAGAGTCTTCTTGTCCACTACTTCAATTTTGGCGCGCACTTTTATTTTGCCTCCGCGCTCGCCTTTGTTGTATTCGCTTACATCTACAAAGCCACCGGTTAAGAAATCGGGCAATAAGCGAAAACGTTTTCCTTCCAGATGGTTGATGGATGCTTCGCACAATTCAATAAAATTATGCGGAAGAATTTTTGTTGAAAGTCCTACTGCAATTCCATCGGCTCCCTGTGAAAGCAGTAAAGGAAATTTCATCGGCAGGTTCACCGGCTCTTTCTTTCTGCCGTCATAACTCAACTGCCATTCAGTAGTCTGGTCGTTGAAGGCAACTTCTTTCGCAAATTTCGAAAGGCGGACCTCAATGTATCGCGGAGCAGCGGCAGAGTCACCGGTGCGCACATCGCCCCAGTTTCCCTGGGTGTCGAACAATAGTTCTTTCTGCCCCATGTTCACCAATGCATCACCGATACTGGCATCACCGTGCGGGTGATACTGCATACTTTGTCCGATTACGTTCGCTACTTTATTAAAGCGACCGTCATCCATTTCATTCAGTGCGTGTAAAATTCTTCGCTGAACGGGTTTCAATCCATCCTCAATTGCCGGCACTGCGCGTTCCAGAATTACATAACTGGCGTAGTCCAGAAACCAGTTCTGAAACATACCGTCAACGTGCAACGCAGCTCCTGCTTTTTGTTCGTCTTTGTTTTCTTCGTTGTCTTTCATTTCTAATTCAATTTTTACCGCAAAGGGCGCAAAGGTTTTCGCAAGGTTCGCAAAGATTAAAGCCCATTGACTACCCTTTTAAATCCATTCTTTAATAATGCAACATTGAAATTTATCAGTAACCCTAGTTTGTGGTTAGATAATTTTAAATATGTCAATACTTGTGCAAGATGAATGTCGTTCAATCCTTCTACTGCTTTCACTTCAATTATCAACTTGTTTTCTACCAGCAAATCAATTCTGTAACCAACATCTAATTTTACTTCTTCATAAA
>CAIYOV010000093.1 GCA_903927935.1 uncultured Bacteroidota bacterium
CTTTAAAACAACATACTATGAAAAAAAAAACTCTACACCTTAATAATGGGTTATTAACCCGAATTTCAAAATGAGTTCTTGATGAGAAGGGCCAAGTGATGAATCAACATATAAGTTATAAATAAACTTAAAGTGTGTAACAGTTGACCTTGCATCCTTTATCAAATAGAATAACTATCAAAATTAAACTTTTTGCAAATCTAAAGGAGCATAGTAGACGTATCCTTTAATTCTGTTTAAGACAATTAAATTTAAAAAAAAGGAGCTAGCTGAAAATCCTGTAAAGAGTAAGCATAAAAAATTAAAATATACAAAAATGAAAAAACAATTATTATTTACAACACTAGTACTAACAACAATGATTTCATTTGCTCAAACGCAAAAAGGTAATTTTATGATTGGAGGGGATTTCAGCTTTAGTTCCGATGGTGGTGGTTCTATTACGACTACAAACAGCAGCAAAACTCAAACAGTAGACCAAAAAGCAAGAATAAATTGGAATTTTTCGCCTACAGTAGCCATGTTTATGAAAGACAATGTAGCATTGGGCGGTCAATTACTCATTGGTTCTACAAACCAAGACCAAGCTAAATCTACAGATGGAAAAACAATTGAAAATGTTGCCTCGTTAGATTTTGGTTTAAGTGCTTTCTACAGAAAATATAAACCAGTAAGCGATCGCTTTTTTATTTATTGGCAAGGAGGTTTAGGTATAGCTAGTTCATCTTGGGTTAAGAGAGTACCTGATGCTACAAGTCAAACGGCATTGGTTGATGGAAACAAGGTAAGCAGTTTTGGATATGGTATTAATTTAACCCCTGGTTTCACCTACTTCGTTTCACCTAAATGGGGCATCGACTTTCAGTTTAAAAACATGATAAGCTATATGTCAAAAACAACTACCGATGCTTCAAATGATACTTCTAAAGACCCTACTGTAGAGACTAAATCATCTACTATTAATTTATCGGCAGGCTTAACACCTTCTTTAGGTTTGTATTATTACTTTTCTTATCCCATCAAAAAGTAAATAACTAAAAGACCATTGTCAAATATAAAAACTTTGATAATGGTCTTTAATACTAAAATACTATTAATTTCTAATTTCAGTAGCTAAGTGATGCAACGAAAATTGGTGATTGCGAGGTAAGCAATAAATGTCTCCGCTAGGTTTATGTAAAGGTTGAGCGGGATTTATAAACCAAAGAAAATTTAAACAATTTTTATAGTTAAATAAAAAAATGAATATGAAAAATATTATTCCACAACAGTTTATAATATTGCCGTTGATCCTCTTCTTGTTTATCTGCGGAATGGCATCAGCACAAACACCAACCATTACCTCCTTTGCTCCCACATCAGGACCTATTGGAACTACAGTAACCATTACCGGCACCAACTTTAACACCACGCTCGCTAACAATATTGTGTTCTTTGGCGCAACCAGAGCGACAGTATCTGCTGGCAGTTCCACTTCACTTACCCTAGCAGTGCCAGCTGGCGCTAGTTACCAACCTATTTCTGTAACTAATATTGCCAATGGCTTAACAGCTTACTCAGCACAACCATTTAGCAGCACTTTTACCTGTGGAGGTACAATTAATGCAACTTCCTTTGCCGCAAAGGTGGATTTTACAGCGGGATTGATTCCTAATAGTGTTTCAACATGCGATTTTGATGGAGACGGTATGACTGACCTTGCTGTTGCCAATAATGGTAATGGTTCTAACACAGTCTCCGTATTTAGAAACACCTCCGTCTCAGGCGAAGAAATAATTTCATTTGCCCCGAAAGTGGATTTCACAATGGGATCGAGGCCTTATTGCGTTTCAACAGGAGATTTTGATGGAGACGGAAAAAAAGACCTTGCTGTTGCGAATTGGGCTTCCGGTTTTAATACGGTCTCCATATTAAGAAACACGAGCATCAGCGGTACCATTTCCTTTGCCGCCAATGTGGATTTTACTACAGGGACATGGCCTTATTCCGTTTCAACAGGCGATCTGGATGGAGACGGCAAAACAGACCTTGCGGTTGCGAATTCGGCTCCCGGCACTGTTTCCGTATTCCGAAACACGGGCAGCACCGGAACAATTTCCTTTGCCACCAAAGTGGATTTTACAACGGGATCGAGTCCTTATAGTGTTTCAATAGGCGATTTTGATGGAGACGGAAAGAGGGACCTTGCTGTTGCCAATAATGGTTCCGGCACTGTTTCGGTATTCCGCAACACAGGCAGCAGTGGAACAATTTCCTTTGCCGCCAAAGTGGATTTTACAACGGGTACAAGTCCTAATAATGTTATAACAGGCGATTTTGATGGAGACGGTATGACAGACCTTGCATTTGGCGGTATTAGTTCTGGTGGTTCTAACCCAGACACAGTCTCAGTATTAAGAAACACAGGCAGCAGCGGAACAATTTCATTTGCACCAAAAGTGGATTTAACATCGGGATCAAATTCTCAGAACGTTTCAACAGGCGATCTGGATGGAGACGGAAAAACAGACCTTGTGGCAGCGAATTATGCTTCCGGCACTGTTTCAGTATTCAAAAACACGTGCAGCAGCGGAACAATTTCCTTTGCCGCCAAAGTGGATTTTACTATGGGAACAGGGACAACTCCTATAAACGTTTCAACAGGCGATTTTGATGGAGACGGCAAGCTAGACCTCGCTGTAACGAATAACGGCAACATTGTTTCAGTGTTTAGAAATCTAAATGGAATATGTCCACCCCCAATCATTAACTCTTTTGCACCTTCATCCGGTCCAGTTGGCACAACAGTAACTATTACCGGCACCAACTTTAACACAACGCCAGCTAACAATATTGTGTTCTTTGGCGCAACCAAAGCCACAGTATCTTCAGGCAGTATAACTTCTCTTACCGTTGCCGTGCCCACAGGTGCCAGTTGCCAGCCAATTTCTGTTACTAACATTACCACCGGTTTAACAGCTTACTCCGCACAACCATTTATTCCCACTTTTGCCTGTGGCGGTGCAATTATTCCATCTGCATTTGCCCCGAAAGTGGACATTACAACAGGAACGAGTCCTTATTGCGTTTCAACTGGCGATCTGGACGGAGACGGCAAAACAGACCTTGCCGTTGCGAATTATTCTTCCGGCACTGTTTCAGTATTTAAAAACACGGGTAGCAGCGGAACAATTTCATTTGCCCCGAAAGTAGATTTTACAACTGGAACAAATCCTTATAGTGTTTCAATAAGCGATTTGGATGGAGACGGAAAGAAAGACCTTGCTGTTGCAAATTATAATTCCAATACTGTTTCCGTATTCCGAAACACGGGCAGCAGCGGAACAATTTCCTTTGCCGCCAAAGTGGATTTTACAACGGGAGCAAATCCAATTAGCGTTTCAACAGGTGATTTTAATGGAGACGGAAAGACAGACCTTGCTGTTGCGAATTATAATTCCGGTACTAACACGGTTTCCGTATTTAGAAACAGAAGCCTTAGCGGAACAATTTCCTTTGCACCAAAAGTAGATTTTACAACGGGAACGAGACCTCGTTGTGTCTCAACAGGCGATTTTGATGGAGACAACAAGTTAGACCTTGCTGTTGCGAATTATAATTCCAATTCAGTCTCCATATTCAGAAACACGGGCATCAGTGGAACAATTTCCTTTGCTTCGAAAGTGGATTTTACAACGGGAACAACTCCAGTTGAAATTTCAACAGGAGATTTGGACGGAGATGGCAAGACAGACCTTGCTGTTGCCAATTATGGTAATGGTTCCAATACAGTCTCAGTATTAAGAAACACAGGCAGCAGCGGAACAATTTCATTTAACGCCAAAGTGGATTTTGCAACTGGAACAAGTCCTTATTGCGTTTCAATAGCCGATTTGGATGCAGACGGTAAGCCAGACCTCGCTATTGGTGTCTCCGGCACTGTTTCAGTATTAAAAAACACGGGCAGCAGCGGAACAATTTCCTTTGCCCCGAAAGTGGATTTTACAACGGTAACAAATACGGTGAGTGTTTCAACAGGAGATTTTGATGGTGATGGTAAGACTGACCTATCTTATGCAAGTGGTAACTATGTATCCGTATTAAGGAATACCGTACATACCCCAACAGTAACTGCCAATGCAACAGCAACAAAAGTTTGTACTGGGGCAAGCATAACTCTTACAGGAGGTGGAGCCAATACCTACATATGGACAGGTGGAGCAACGGATGGAGTAGCATTTATTCCTACATTGGGAGCGAGTACTTATTCGGTTACAGGAACTGTAACTGCTACAGGATGTCAGAACACAGCAACCATAACTATTACGGTTAATCCGCTTCCAACTGTTACTGCCAGTGCAACGGCAACAACAGTTTGCGCAGGCACAAGCATAACATTAACAGGAGGTGGTGCCAATACATACATTTGGTCAGGAGGAGTAACTAATGGAGTAGCATTTGTTCCTCCAACAGGAACGACTACCTATTCGGTTACAGGAACTGATACTGTAACAGGCTGTCAGAACACGTCCACAAAGATAATAACCGTAAATCCATTACCTACTGTTACCGCCAATTCAACGGCTACAACAGTTTGCGCTGGCACTAGCATAACTTTATCAGGAGGTGCTGCAAATACTTATATGTGGTCAGGCGGTGTAACTAATGGAGTTGCATTTGCTCCTCCAGTAGGTAGCAACACTTACACGGTTACCGGTACTAACACTTCAACAGGATGTAAGAATACAGCGTCTATTAATATTATAGTAAACCAAATACCTTCTGCTACTACTTCATCTACTAACAATACAAAATGTAGTGGCATCTGTAATGGCACTGCTACTGTGTTACCAAGTGGTGGTAGCCCGAATTATACTTACCTTTGGGATAGTTCGGCTGTACTTCAAAAAACAGCTACTGCCTCCAATTTATGCTCTGGCTTATACAGTGTTATCATTAAAGATGGAAATAACTGTAGCATTTCCAAAAATATATATGTTTCTCAAACACCATTGGGTGGCGGTGGCGCTTTTTCATATAATAATATATGCAGTGGGGTTTGCAATGGAGCCGCAGAAATAATAAATGTAAATGGAGGCACAGCACCTTATAGTTATCAATGGGATTCCTTAGCAAAAAATCAAACCACAATTCTTGCAAGCAATTTGTGCGCAGGCACATACAATTTCACGGTCACAGATGCAACAGGCTGTAAATTAAATTCAAGTGCAACTGTTTTAATGCGTCCAGTTGTTAACCCCAATATTTACCTTACCAACCTCGCAGCCATCGATCAATTAAAATTGTCTCCGGCTTTTGCTTCGTTTTATGGGTATAATCTACCACCTATTATAAATGCAAACGCATCCAACCCTCGAAATTTTGTAGATCCAGGAAAAAAGGCAAGGTTTAAAGTAGAATGTAGCAATAAAAAAGGAAACGGGCAGTCCATTGTAAGTGGTATCTGTAAAGTGAGAAGCAATAGTCCTTATATTACCATTACCGATAGTTCCTCGGCATTGAATAATATAGGTTGGAACAACAAAGCTTGGTCGGCCGATGAATTTGAAATAGATATTAATCCAAACACACCTTCGGGTACAAAAGCTTATATAGATTTTGTGGTTCAGGAAAATGGAAGCGATTACACCACTTCGTGCATTGCCATTCCAATAAGACCCTTGGTATATTCGCAAACTACACCTGCAACCATAGATGATGATAATAACCCTGATAGCAGAGGTAATGATAATGATATATGCGATACCAATGAAATCATAGAGTTTTATCCATGGCTAGATAATGCATCACAATTAAATGCTGAATATGTAAGAGGGAAACTTGAAAACCTAGACAAGCATAATTTTATTACTATTTGGGATAGCGTTGCGGGTGTTAATACCACAGTTTATAATTCAACTTGGTGGAACTTTGGATTTGGCAAACCACAAACAATTAATTCTTTTGGTCATAACACCCCTCCTGAATATGATTTTGTATTTAAATATGGCAAACCAAGTATAAAAAGTGATTTTAATTTACACATGGTTATGGCAGGTGGATTTAAATTATTTTCAGATACTGCTCTTTCATTGGTTCAATGGTCGTTACCTTATACTTTTATGGTATCCGGCACGAATGATAGTTTATCAATAGCACCTCAAAATGTAAGTTATACATCAGCAGCAGGAAGTAAACAAATATCCATAAGCTGTAATAGAACCTGGGTGGTTAGTGCCAACCAACCTTGGGTTACTTTTAGCAAAACATCAGGTAGTGGAAATGATAATATCAATATTATTCTCACAAGCAATACAGGTAAAAGTCAACGATCGGCCATAGCAACTTTTGTGGCAGGATCTATCACAAAAACTATAAATATTACACAAGACACCTTATCAGCAATTGATATATTAACTTTAGATAAAGACACCCTTTACCTTCCCAATACAATCATGTCTTCGCTTTTAAATGTTTCGAGCAACCGAAACTGGACAGCGAGTAGCAATCAAACTTGGGCTACTGTTAATCCTAGTTCTGGAAGTGGCAATGGAAGTATTACAATTAACAATACAGCAAATACAAGCGCAAGCACCAGAAGTGCTGTATTAACATTTACGGCAGGTACTAAAAGCAAATCAGTATATTTAATACAGAGTGGATTTACAGGAGTAATTTCATTGGGTAATATCAACTCCCTTATTAATATTTACCCAAACC
>CAIYOV010000094.1 GCA_903927935.1 uncultured Bacteroidota bacterium
GGCAACAGACAATGTTTAATTCCTCCATAACCGCTCAGAGTATCCTGATAAGCACCGGTATTAAAAAAGCCGATGTAAAGCTTTTCGCCTGGCTTTATTTTAGGTAGATATACCTGGTTGATGTGTGCATCGCTGTTGTAGTAATCACCTACATCGCAGGTAATACCGCCTAAGTTTACGTGCTTGTATTCATCGTCCCATTTGTTGATGGGCAGCATAATGAAACGCTGCGACAAGCCCCAGATATCGGGAAGATTATTCATCAGCGAACCATCGAGCATATACCACGTTTCGCGATCGTTCTGACGTTTAACACCGAGCACGCTGAAAATTACACAGCCGCTTTCGCCTACAGTGTAGCTGCCGAACTCAGTAAAGATATCCGGTTCATCAACGCCTTCCTGATTGCAGGTTGTTTTTATCTGCGAAATAATTTCGTTAATCATGTATTCGTAATCGAAATCAGCCGCAAGCGAATGCTTGATGGGCATTCCTCCGCCAAGATTGATGGTATTCAGTTCGGGGCAAATCTTTTTTAGGTCGCAATACACCCCCAAGGCTTTATGAAACTCCGTCCAATAGTAGTTCACATCTTTTATACCGGTATCTATAAAGAAGTGAAGCATCTTCATTTTCAGATTGGAGTTGTTTTTTACTTTTTGCTCATAGAGAGGAACTATATCGTTATAGCGGATGCCGAGACGTGACGTATAGAATTCATATTTCGGTTCTTCTTCCGCAGCAATGCGCATACCGATATTCATTGGCTCGTTGATAGAACTGAATTTGTCTATCTCATCCAGATTATCCATAATGGGAATAACATTTTTAAACCCGTTATTGAACGCCTCGATAATTTTACTCACGTAAGCATCGGTTTTAAAACCATTGCATACGATGTAACTTTCTTTCTTGAATTTTTTCTTCTCTTCCATACGCTTGATTATTTCAAAATCGAACGCAGAAGATGTTTCGAGAAAAACTTTATTCTTCAATGCTTCTTCAAGCACAAACGAAAAGTGAGAACTTTTTGTGCAGTAACCGTAATGATAATCTCCACTGTAATTGTTGTTGGCAATAGATGAGTTGAACAGTCTTCGGGCCTTTTGTATTTGCTGCGAAATTTTGGGAAGATAAGTGAGTCGAAGCGGTGTTCCGTACTGAGCAATGATGTCCATAAGCGGAAGATCGTTCCAGAAAAGCGTATTCTTTTCTTCCTTAAAATCACGCTGCGGAAAATCAAAAGTCTGATTGATGAGGTCGCGGTATTTTTGTCGTTTGTTCATTTCAGAAAAAATTGTGTGCGAAGTTATATTTTAGGCGCGATTAAAAATGATATTTTTTAGAAGAAGAATAGAGAAATAATGATATTGGAACAAACCTTAAAGCAATCAACAGCAGCTATTTTTAAAGAAGAATTCGGGGTAGATATTCCTTTGGATAGTGTGACTATCAATATTACCAAGAAGGAACATGAGGGAGATTATACCATTGTGGTTTTTCCGCTTATAAAAATATCGAAAAAATCGCCCGAACAAACCGGTGAGTTGCTGGGCAGCAAACTGTTAGAGAAATCGGGGGTTGTTGGAAAATACAATGTGATAAAAGGCTTCCTGAATCTTTCGCTCACCGATGCGTATTGGCTGAACCGGTTGAAAGAAATTTCGGAGAACAATACTTACGGCACTTTCCCGGCTAATCATAAAAAGGTTGTGCTTGAATACTGCGGACCGAATACCAATAAGCCATTGCACATCGGTCACGTTCGTAATATGCTGCTCGGCTTTTCGATGAGCGAAATACTGAAAGCTGCCGGTTATGATGTAACCAAAGTGAATATCTATAACGACCGTGGAATTGCTATCTGCAAAAGTATGTTGGCATACATTCGTTATGGAAATAATTCTACTCCCCAATCGACCGGCATTAAAGGTGACCATTTTGTGGGTGACTGGTATGTAAAGTGGAATGAAAAAGCGAAAGAAGAATTAGAGACATTCAGCGGACTTACGGGCGATTTTGATGAAGACCAAAAACAAACTACGCTATTTAAAGAAGCGCAGGAAATGCTTTTGAAGTGGGAAGCAGGAGATGCAGAGACTGTTGAGCTTTGGAAAAAAATGAACGATTGGGTGAAGGAAGGTTTTCAGGTAACGTATAACGTTATGGGAGTAGATTTTCAAAAAGATTATTTCGAAAGCGAAACATACTTACTCGGGAAAGATATTGTGGAGGAAGGTTTGCAAAAAAATATTTTCAAAAAACGGGTTGACGGTGCGGTAATAGTTGACCTTACACCCGATGGCTTAGACGAAAAAGTTTTGTTGCGCAGCGATGGCACTTCTGTTTATATCACACAAGATTTAGCAACAGCACAACTTCGCCATGAGGATTTCAATATGGAGAAGATGATTTATGTAGTCGCGAACGAGCAGGATTATCACTTTAAAGTTTTGAAACTTGCTTTACAAAAACTTGGCAAGAAATGGGCCGATGGAATTTATCATTTGAGCTATGCGTTGGTAGAATCTCCTACGGGTCGATTCAAATCACGTGAAGGAAAAACTGCCGATGCTGATGATTTAATTAGCGAAGTGCTTCGCATTGCCGAAGAGAAAACAAAAGAACTGGGAAAGATTGAGGGCTTTACCGAAGAGCAGGCTAAGGAACTTTATAAAACCATCGGACTTGGTGCATTGAAATATTTTGTGTTGCGCGTAAATCCTTACAAAAAAATAATTTTCAATCCCGAAGAGAGTATTGACTTCCACGGACACACCGGGCCATTTGTGCAATATACCCATGCGCGTATAAAAGCGATAATGCGCAAGGCCGGAGAAACCACAAAAGGGTTTGAAACCCTTTTGTGGTTAAGTGCGGTTGAACGCGAACTCATTATTCATTTAAGCGAATACGAAAACACGGTTCAAGCAGCTGCCGAAAAATATGACCCAAGTGAGGTGGCTAATTACATTTATACCCTCGCTAAACTCTACAACAAATTCTATCACGAGTTGCCGATACTGAATGCCGCAACAGAGAATGAAAAGAAATTCCGAATTGCACTTTCAAACGAAACAGGAATTGTCATCAAGAAAGCTATGAAGTTGTTAGGAATTGAGGTGCCGGAGAAAATGTAACCCCTAAATCCTCTATTAGGGCTTATAAAACAAGGCTATTAATTGAATTTCGTTCCCAAAAAGCGTTCTACCCACCCTTTGGAGATGGCTTTGTGATGAAATGAAAGCTAAAGAAGGAAAACTATGCTGCTTTTTATTGCTGCTAACTTGCTTATTGCTGCTGCAAGCTTGCATTTTACTTAAGCAACCTTGCTGGTTGCTTAAGCAGACCTGCATTTCAGTTTTGCAACCATGCTTTTGAATATTGCAACCTTGCTTATGGATTAAGCAGTCTTTCTTTTTGCTCTTGCAACCTTGCTTAAGCCTTTTGCAAACCTGCAAGCCACTTAAACAAGCTTGCCTGACTGTTTTGCAAGCTTGCTTTTGCTTTATGCAGGATTGTAGGAGTTTTTACAGGTTTTTACCCTCTGGTTTTCCGACAAACTCTGGAAACTAAGGCAACAGCAGATGTTAGCTGCATTTCCAAAGCGGTTAAGTATGCCACAAAAACTGCGAGCTAACCTTTAGTTCTTTACAGCCCGCTTCGTATTTATAAAAACCTTCACCGGTTTTAGCGCCCAAACGCCCGGCAGTTACCATATTCACTAATAAAGGGCAAGGTGCATATTTAGGGTTGCCAAAACCATCGTGCAGCACTTTCATAATAGCCAGGCAAACATCGAGTCCGATAAAGTCGGCTAACTGCAATGGCCCCATAGGGTGAGCCATGCCCAGTTTCATGACCGTATCAATTTCGTTTACACCAGCCACGCCTTCGTATAAACTATAGATGGCCTCATTAATCATGGGCATTAAAATACGGTTCGCCACAAAGCCCGGATAATCATTCACCTCAACCGGAATTTTTCCAAGTTTCTGTGAACAGCTCATTATTTCTTTCATGACCTCTTCAGAGGTGGAGTATCCTTTAATTATTTCTACGAGTTTCATTACCGGTACCGGGTTCATAAAATGCATGCCTATAACTTTATCGGCACGCCTGGTAGCCGCGCCAATTTTGGTAATAGAAATAGAGGAAGTATTAGAAGCAAGAATTGTTTCGGGCTTACAGAGTTCATCCAGTTGCTTAAAAATTTTCAGTTTAATGTCCACGTTTTCGGTAGCGGCTTCAACCACCAAATCAGAATCTTTGCAGATTTCCAATGCAGTGTTGGTTGAAAGATTTTTGAGTGTAGCTATTTTTGCCTCTTCACTAATACTTCCTTTCGCAACCATGCGGTCTAAATTCTTAGTAATGGTGGCAATGGCTTTATCTAAAGCCGGCTGCAAAACATCTACCAGCTTTACCTGATAATTATTCTGCGCAAATACATGAGCAATACCATTACCCATCGTGCCCGCTCCTATTACTGATACCTTTTTAATTTCCATTTATTGCTTGATTATTTTTTTAGAAATTCTGTTTGTACTTTTACCGGTCAATGTTACAAGATATGTTCCATTCGTAAAACTCTTCAACTTCAATTGAATGGAGTTTTGTTCCGCAGAAATTTTCTGCTCTAAAAACTTTCTGCCAACCAAATCAAACAACTCAACTTTGCTAAACAGGTTTTTCTCGAAACTTACGGTAACGCTCTCGTTGGTTGGATTAGGGAAAATCTGAAAGTCATTCTTTAGTTCTGCTTCATTAACAGAAGTAAAAACACAATCGCTTTCTGCAGTGGCAGTATCGGGAATGCTTGAATTCCAAATGGCGAAGCAGTATTGCCCTTTCTTAATCCCATTGACAGTGGCATAACCAACCTTGTCATGCACATTGCCTTGTGTGTTGATGGAAAATGAATCTGTCTTTACCCATTCACTATCTGTATTAGCGCGATACATCACAACCAAACTATCCTCTGAATTTGTGATGAATGTTGAATCAAGCGAAATGTCAGTGCCATCAAAATCAATTTTTGCATTGGCAACAAAACCAGAATTGGTAATTCCGTCAACTGTCCAATATCTTTTATCGTGTAAATGAAATGCGGCAATTTTGGTGTGCATTGGTTCTGGACGAATCCAATTGTGCTCAATACGTATTAAACTTGAATCAACATTTGTATTTACCAGCAAAATCATTTTTGCTGTACCGAAATCATACGAACCGGTATCGGAAATTATTTTCCATTCATCGGTGATGGCATCCTGAAGTTTTGCATCGAAATCAATAGCTATATAAACAACATCATTCAAGGAAATGATAGGTGAAACATGTTCGGTGCATTCACCGCTTACAAAAATTTGTTCGTCTGTTCTTTGTCCGTCAGCAGTGAAATATGAAATTACAATTGGAACGTTTTCATAATAATGCAGAGCATGATTTAACCGTTGCCGAATCATTAAACGATACACCGTAAATATTTCAGTTCCTGACTGAACCGATTCAGGTGTAATTCTCTCAATAGAAAAATGTGAAAACCCGGGGGCATAAATCCAGTCATTGAAAAAATCATTCAGATCTATTCCTGAACACTGCGAGAGGTAATCGCGTAGTTGTGCTGTGCTTGAATTCTTCCATGCAAAGTCAGTTACATAATTCTTTACACACTGAAAGAAAAGCGAATCACCCATATAGGTGCGCAGCGTATGAATCGCGTCAGCTCCTTTATCATAAACAGTATTACCATAGGTGTATTCTGTAGGTACTCCACTCACAGGCAAATAACTTCCATCTTTCACATGCGCGGTGTGCAATACACTTTCGTGATTTTCACTCATACTTTGTTTGTAGACAGAATCGCCATAAAGTTTTTCGAGAAATAATTTTTCGTTGTAGCGCGCCCATCCTTCGTTCAGCCACATTTCACTGGCACTATCGCAGGTAACCAAATCGCCAAACCAATGATGTGAAAGCTCATGCGCCATTGCTTCCTCAGCTTCTGCCGAAAGTATATTTAAGTAATAACTCATAAACCCAATGTTCGTAGCATGTTCCATTGCACCGGCATTAAACGGTACAATGCAATAGCCTACTCTATCCCATTGATACGGTCCCCAAAGAGTTTCCTGAATATGAAAAGCGTTGTGCAGATGAATGAAAAGATCTTTGAGTGTGGTGGTATCGCCAGCGTTGACGGCTAACTGAACCGGTATAGTTCCGTTTATCCCGTTCACTGTATCATTAACCGTTGAATAATCAGAAACTGCGACTGATGCTAAATACGATGGAATTTCCTGATTCAATTTCCAATGCCATATTTTTTTATTGGCAATTGTGGTAACACCCTGCATGATGCCATTGCAAAATGCTTTGTACGTGTTTTTTGTAGTCACGTAAAATTCAAAAAAACTTCTTTCCTCAAAATTATCGAAACACGGAAACCAAACCCGGCCATAGTTGTGTGGGTCGGCAAGAAAACTTACACCGATATTGAAAGCGTAAGCACCTGTCCAGTAAAATCCTCCAAAATCACTGGCTGCATGAAAAGGATTGCCGTGATAAAATATTTCAACGGTAGCAGAATCATTGATGTTGAGCGTTGCAAGAAGATTTATATCCACCACAGAATCATTATAGGTAAAAGGAGCGGTAAAAGAGTTCACTTTTACCGAATCCACATTTAACAGTAGAAGATCAAGATGAATTCCATCTACTCCGTTCATTTTTGCTTTAATTCCAACAATCGCATCCCCCTTTAAGATTTTTGCCGCAAAATCTGACAAATCAAGTTTCAAATTATACGAACGAATATCAATCGTATCGCTACGAAAATCTTGAGCATCGACAAAATGGGAAAAGAAAAGCAAAATTGGTAAGAGAAAAATCTTCTGCATCAGGCTGCGAAGATAATTGCTTCTTCAATACAAGAGCCGAAACTTTCGTTCCGGCTCTTGTATTGAAGAATTGCGAAAGTATTAGAACTTCAAAATCTTAAATTCTGTTCTTCTGTTTTCCTGATGTTCCGTGTCTGTACACGGAACAACAACCGTTCCTTCACATTGACATTTATTTACTAAACGACTCTCCCCATAACCGGCTGCAATCATTCTTCTTCCTTCTACTCCTTGCGATGCAATGTAGTTCACACTAGATTCAGCACGCTTGCTCGAAAGCTGCATGTTGTATTTTGCCGTAGCACGACAGTCAGTATGTGAACTCAACTCAATCTCCATTGTAGGGTTATCCTTTAAAATCTTCACAAGTTTATCCAACTCCTTTGCAGCATCTGGACGAATGAACCATTTATCGAGATCATAATAAATATTTTCTACTTTAATTGCCACACCTTTTTTAACTTTTTCTAGCTCAAGCACGCTGTAAAGTGTGGTAGGCGCAACTTTACCGATAGTAGATTGTGTGGCAGTGACGGTGAGGTATTTGGTATCCGGCTCACCGGTTTCTTTCGATGCTTCCAAACGATAATTCGTATTCGGATCTAACAAAAAGAAACACTTACCATCTTTATTGGTAGTACATGGTTCATCTTTGTTTGTAGTAAGGTTGGTCACCTTCACTTTTGCCGCTTCCATAGGTTCACGGGTTTTCTTTTCTATTACTGTCACTTCCAGATTAATACCTCCTTCAGCTACCATCGGAATTTTAACCAGTTCAGGTTTTTCTTTCACATCTACTGGCAATTCTGTGGGTAGGTAACCGGACTTAGTTGCGAAGAATTTATACTTCCTGCCTGGTGTAGCTGCAAAAGTAAAATCGCCTTCTTTAGGGCCATCCTTGAATCAATTAAAGAGGATTTAAATGTAGCTCGTATTACTAAACAAATTTCAACAGGTATCATTACTGCTGCATATGGCA
>CAIYOV010000095.1 GCA_903927935.1 uncultured Bacteroidota bacterium
AAACCGGCAGGTATTGGAGGTGTAATTAAAAAAATATCAGAAGAAAAGCATATTACCCCGGTAGAACTGGAGAAACGAATGGGTATTATTCACCGGAACATTTACCGTATTTTCAAGAGCAAGACCATGTCGATGAAAATGCTGTTTACAGCCAGCGAAGCACTGGAAGAAAACCTCTTATTGCATTTTCACCCGAACGTAAAACCGCTGCCCAACCCGCTGCAGGCCGAGCTGGACCAATTGAAAGCCGAAAACGAAAACCTGAAAGCCCTACTGAATGAACTGAAACCGCTTGCCGATGAAAATAAAGTGCTGAAAGGGCAATTGGATATTCTGCGTGAGGTAATGAAGGGGAATTAAGGTTCATAAACCCGCATTCGTTCTGCATTTAGTTTTACCCATTTCCCGGTTAACGCACAATTTCCCGGTGGTATAAACGTCTATACAACGCTACGGCAACTTGTTTTTCACAAAAGATCGAAATAACCTATTGCCTTTTGGCGTTTTAGAGATTACATTACACTGAATTGATAAGAAATTTTATTTTCGCGTTCGCTTCAAAAACGAACCTTCCTGCTTTTAATATAAAAAACAAAGAATGAGACAACTAAAGATTTCGAAGTCCATCACTAACCGCGAAAGCCAATCGATTGAAAAATACCTTCAGGAAATTGGTAAAGAAGACCTTTTGACTCCCGAAGAGGAAGTGCATTTGGCGCGGAGGATTCGTGCAGGGGACCAGACTGCGTTGGAGAAACTGACCCGGGCGAATTTGCGTTTCGTGGTATCGGTAGCAAAACAATATCAGAACAACTCGCTTTCGTTGAATGACTTGATTAACGAAGGAAATCTGGGATTGGTGAAAGCCGCTCAGAAGTTTGATGAAACCCGCGGATTCAAATTTATTTCGTATGCCGTTTGGTGGATTCGTCAGTCAATCATTCAGGCATTGGCAGAACATTCGAGAATGGTGCGTTTGCCTTTGAATAAAGTAGGCTCGCTGACAAAAATAAACAAGGTATTTTCTGAACTTGAGCAAAAATATCAGCGCGAACCAACACCGGAGGAAGTAGCCATGGTTTTGGAGATTACCGTAGAAGAAGTAGAAGCTACCTTGGGAATTTCTGCCCGTCACGTATCGATGGATGCACCTTTTACCGATGGGGAATCGAACGCATTGATTGATGTGTTGGAAAACTTTAATGCGGATAAAACCGATAACCATCTTGACTACAAGGATTCGTTGCGTATCGAAACCGAAAGAACGCTCGCTTCATTGACTGAAAGAGAAAAAGAAGTTATCAAATTATTCTTCGGCATTGGTGTTGAACACCCGATGACTCTGGAAGATATCGGTGAGCAACTTGGAATTACCAGAGAAAGAATCCGCCAGATAAAAGATAAAGCAATTACTAAACTTCGCTCGCAATCGCGAAGCAAAGCATTGAAAGCTTACCTAGGCCAATAAAGAATTTCATAGCTGAAATGTAAACGTCCTGCAATTTTGCGGGACGTTTTTATTTTATGCTTTACGGAAAGAATCCAATCCGAAATAGAAAAGATGAAGTGCAGTAATGGCAACCAAGCCCTCTAATGGTCTCATAACATGATAGGAGATGTGGTGGGTGGGATGAGGGCGAAAAAAGGGTTCGGGTATTATCCGTTCATTCATGACTAACCAGGTATTGCTGCATGCATCGTTCGCATAAGCAGCAATGAAACAAATTTTAACCGCCACCAAAACCGCAATAACCAAACATACCAGCGAAATAAACTCCGGTCTGTGCCAGAAGGGTTTTATGTTCTCGCTTCCTTTTATTCCAAAAATCATCAGCACAATCATTGTTAAGCCGCAACCGTACGTATCCATCATAATATCATTCAGGTCAAAATAATCGTTCCACTGCGGATAAAGAACGATGTATTGATACCATTCATCGAACAACATAAAAGGCAGGGTGAACAATACAGCTGCACCAAATCTTTTGGTGAGCGGAAAAATA
>CAIYOV010000096.1 GCA_903927935.1 uncultured Bacteroidota bacterium
AAACGTTTACGAATACCGAAATTGTTTTCTTCTACTTTTTTCTGGGCGCGCTCAATTGATTTCGAAATCATGGAGTGCTGAATCACCTCTCCTTCTTCGTAACCCATTCTATCCATCACCTTCACAATTCTATCAGAACCGAAAAGGCGCATCAATTCATCCTCCATCGAAACAAAAAACTGTGAACTTCCCGGATCGCCCTGACGTCCGGCACGACCGCGCAACTGTCTATCTACTCTTCGTGAATCGTGACGCTCTGAGCCGATGATAGCAAGACCACCTGCTTTCTTCACATCATCTTTAATCTTGATATCCGTTCCACGGCCAGCCATGTTGGTAGCGATAGTTACCGTTCCTGAATTTCCGGCTTCAGCAACAATTTCTGCTTCGCGTTGATGTTGTTTTGCGTTTAACACGTTATGCTTAATCTTTCGCATAGTAAGCATACGCGCCAACAACTCCGAAATTTCTACTGAAGTTGTTCCCACAAGCACCGGTCTGCCTGCCTGCGTGAGTTTTACAATTTCTTCGATAATGGCATTAAATTTTTCTTTCCGCGTTTTGTAAATCAAATCTTCTCTATCATCACGAATAACCGGACGATTGGTTGGAATAGAAGAAACTTCCAACTTGTAAATGTCCCACAATTCCTGTGCTTCGGTTTCCGCAGTTCCGGTCATTCCGCACAACTTGTGAAACATTCGGAAATAATTTTGCAGCGTGATAGTTGCCAGCGTTTGCGAAGCTGATTCCACCTTTACGTTTTCCTTAGCCTCAATAGCCTGATGTAAACCATCGCTGTAACGTCTTCCATCCAGAATACGACCGGTGTTTTCATCAACAATTTTCACTTTTCCATCCATCACCACATAATCCACATCTTTTTCGAAAAGGGTATAGGCTTTCAATAATTGCTGTACAGAGTGAATGCGTTCGCTTTTCTCACTGTAATCGCGCATTAAAACATCTTTGCGCTGAATTTTTTCTTCAGGGGAAAGATTTTGTGTTTCAATTTCCGCGATAACACTTCCCATATCAGGAATCACAAAGAAATTTGGATCTTCTCCCGAACCGGTAATGAGTTCAATTCCCTTATCCGTTAACTCAACGCTGTTATTTTTTTCGTCAATGTGGAAGTAAAGTTCTTTATCAACGACAGGCATGTTTTTTTGCTGTTCCCCGAGATAAAAATTCTCTGCCGACTGCATAATCTGTTTCATTCCGCCTTCGCTCAAAAATTTTATCAGCGCTGAATTATTCGGCAACCCTCTTTGTGCCCGGAATAATGCTAAACCTCCTTCTCCTTCCTTCTCACCGGTCTTACCTTCTTTAATCAATCGTTTTGCATCAGTCAAAAACTGATTCGTTACCCGCTTTTGTGCGTCATATATTTTTTGAATACGCGGTTTCAATTCCTGAAATTGCGCTTCATCATCTGAATCAACCTGGCCTGAAATGATCAGCGGAGTTCTTGCATCATCGATCAAAACCGAATCCACTTCATCCACCATAGCAAAATGGTGTTTGCGCTGCACCATCTCGTTTGGATTGTTAACCATATTGTCGCGCAGGTAATCGAAACCGAATTCGTTATTTGTTCCGTAAGTGATATCCGCTAAATAAGCGTTGTGTCTTTGCTCAGAATGCGGTTGATATTTATCAATACAATCAACACGCAGGCCGAGGAACTGGAACAGCGGTCCATTCCATTCGCTATCTCTTCGCGCCAAATAATCATTTACTGTTACAATGTGGACCCCTTCACCGGGAAGTGCATTCGTATAAGCTGGCAAAGTTGCCACCAACGTTTTTCCTTCACCGGTTCCCATCTCTGCAATCTTGCCCTGATGCAAAACAATCCCTCCAATCAACTGCACATCGTAGTGAACCATTTCCCATTTCACTTCGCTGCCCGCAGCAAGCCATGTATTGGCATACCGAACTTTGTCTCCTTCAATTACGATGTTCTGAAATTTCACTGCAAGTTCGCGATCTAAATCGGTAGCGGTGGCTTCAAGAGTTTCATTATTGGTGAAACGGTACGCAGTTTCTTTTACCACAGCAAACGCTTCAGGCAAAAGCTCTTTCAGCACCTCTTCAATTTGTTTGTCGCGGTCTTTTCTGAGTTCTTCAATTTTTTTGTAATGCCCGTCTTTTGCCTGCAAATCTTCTTCTGCTTCAGCCTGTTCTTTAAGATCAGCAATTTCTTTATCTATTGCTGAAAGATGTTCGGCAATACGAGCGCGAAATTCAGCAGTTTTATTTCGCAATTCATCATTGCTTAGTTGTTTCAGTTTCTCGTATTCTGCATTTATCTCTGCAACTATCGGTTGCATTTCTTTGTAATCGCGGTCGCTCTTACTGCCGAAAATTGATTTGACTATGTTATCGAAAAAGCCCATTTCCTGATTGATTATTTATAAGTGATTACTGATGATTTTAAAGGGACGCTAAACTAAAAGTTTTATTGTCTTTGAGATGTTGCTTGCCTGTCAAGAACCGAGCAGATAATTTTTTAAAGAATTATTGGCTGAATGTTGAGAATATTGGCTGAATGAATGGGTGTGATTCATAGTTTCGCACGACAAATATTCTGATGTAATTATGAAGATCTTATTGCTCGGCTCAGGTGGCCGCGAACATGCATTTGCCTGGAAAATTTCTCAAAGCCCGCTTTGCGAAAAACTTTTTATTGCTCCCGGAAATGCCGGAACTTCTCAGCATGGTGAAAACGTGGCGATTGGCGTGAATGACTTTGATTCTATCGAAAAATTTGTTCTTGCTAATAGCATTGAACTGCTTGTAGTTGGACCAGAAGACCCTTTAGTAAATGGCATCTATGATTATTTTCAGTCGAAAGAAGAACTGAAAAGCATACCTGTTATAGGTCCATCAAAATCAGGAGCGCAATTAGAAGGGAGCAAAGCCTTTGCGAAACAGTTTATGGTTCGTCATGGAATTCCAACTGCAGCTTATGGAGAATTTACGATTGAAAATTTAGAAGACGGTTTTGATTTCATTGATGAACAAACGCCCCCTATTGTTTTAAAAGCGGATGGATTAGCTGCCGGAAAAGGCGTTTTGATTTGTGCCGAACATGGCGAAGCGAAAGAAAGTCTTCGCGAAATGATTGAGAAAAATAAATTCGGCAAGGCGAGCGCGAAAGTGGTGATTGAAGAATTTTTAAAAGGAATTGAGTTTTCTGTTTTTGTTTTGACCGATGGAAACAGTTACAAGATTCTTCCTAATGCAAAAGATTACAAACGGATTGGCGAGGGCGATACCGGTTTAAACACGGGTGGTATGGGCTGTATATCTCCTGTTCCCTTTGTAGACGAAGTGCTGATGAAAAAAGTAGAAGAGCGCGTTATCATTCCCACCATAGAAGGATTGAAAAAAGACAACATCACTTATAAAGGATTTATCTATATGGGATTTATGAATGTAGATGGCGAACCTTTAGTTATCGAATACAACTGTCGAATGGGCGACCCCGAAACAGAGATTGTGCTACCGAGAATAAAAAATGATTTAGTCGAATTATTAGTAGCGGTAGGCAACGGAAGTTTAGAAAAAGAAAAAGTTGAAATTGATGATCGTGCTTGTGCAACTGTAATTGTTGCATCAGGCGGTTATCCTGAAGATTATGAGAAAGAAAAAGTGATTTCAGGATTGAGTGATGTGGTTGAATCCATTGTTTTTCATGCTGGGACTAAACAGGATGGAGAAAAAATTCTTTCCAATGGCGGAAGAGTCCTCGCAGTGACTTCTTACGGAAAAGATATTCATGAAGCAGTTGCCAAATCAAATGTTACAATTGAGAAAATAAATTTTGATGGAAAATATTTCCGA
>CAIYOV010000097.1 GCA_903927935.1 uncultured Bacteroidota bacterium
GGTTTTAAACCGTGGCACGCTTATTATACAAACCATCCCTCGCTCATTTTTTAAGATACCTACAACTTTTTGTGGAAATCGAACCATAGGTAAACAACCCTGGCCCTATACTAAAAAATACCTTCGCAGCGTTAATACAGAAACACAACAGTGCTGAAAAGGGTTTTCTTTTTGCTTACTATCTATTGCCTATTGCTTACCGCTCACGCGCAGCAAACTCAATTCTATACAGATAAGGAGGCTCCCTTCAAAAAAGGTATCGAGCTATTTGACGAGAAGAACTACCTGAGTGCCCGCGAAAAGTTTGAAGAGATATACAAGCAACCCAAGTCTGCCACATCACTTGCAAACACGGTAATGATGCAGAACCTTGAATACTACATTGCCGTTTGCGCAACCGAATCCAACGATAAAGATGCCGAGCAACTGCTCTTAGGTTACTTAAAAAAATATCATGAAACCGATAAGAGAAGACTCATCTGCTACTACCTTGGCAAGTACTATTATCGCAACGCCCGCTATAGCGATGCCATCGAACACCTCAACAAAATAAATGTTGACGACCTAAGCAACGAACAGATTTACGATTACAAGTTCATGCTGGCTTACTCTTATTTTACCAAGAAGAAGTTCACCGAAGCCAAGCCGCTGTTTGCTTCTATTAAAGATATTCAGGACAAATACTTCTATCCGGCTACTTATTACTACGCCTTCATCTGTTTCTATACCAAAGATTATAACGAAGCGCTCAAAAGCTTCACAAAGATTGAAGATTCCAAGATGTATGCACCGGTTATTCCGTATTACATCGCGCAGATTTATTACATCAAAAAAGATTACGACCAGGTTATCACTTACGTAAAGAAGAGTCTGGACAAGCCTAGTATGCTATACAAAGAGGAAATGAAGTTCATGCTCGGCAAATGCTATTTCCAAAAAAGCGATTATGTAAAAGCATATCCTTTGCTGAACGATTATATCAGCAAAGCTTCAAAGGTTAATAAAGAAGATATTTATCAGTTAGGCTACTGCGCGTATATGAATGGCGATTACCAGAAAGCCATCGATAACTTTAAGCAGCTGAACGTGCTCGATGAAAAGCTGGGGCAGAACGCCACTTATGCCATGGCCGATTGTTATTTAAGACTTGGGCAGAAAGACAAAGCACGCAGTGCTTTCCAAAGTGCAGCTAGCAAAGACTTTGACGAAACCATTAAACAGCAATCGCTTTTTAGTTACAGTAAACTCTCTTTTGAACTCGGTTACAGCAGCGAATCCATTCAGAGTTTCGAAACTTATTTAGAGAAATACCCCACCGGTGACCATACGGATGAAACCAACGAGCTTTTAGCCGTTGCCTTAACGCAAACCAAGAACTACGAGCGCGCTTATAAAATTATGGAAGGAATGAAAACAGAAAGTACGCTTATCAAGCAAGCGTATCAAAAGGTTACTTACTTCCGTGCGGTGGAGTTGTTTAACGATAAGAAAGCCGATGAAGCATTGACCCTTTGCGATAAATCGTTGAAGAATCCTTTGAATATAGAATTGCAGGCACTTGCTATTTATTTAAAAGCGGAAATACTTTATAGCAAAGAAAGATACGATGAAGCTTCGCAGAATTACCAACGCTTTGCACAGTTTGCCACACCGGCTTTAGAAAAGAAAGGCGAAGCCTCTAAGTTCCGTGCGGCTTATAACACCGGATACTGTTCGTTCAAGAAAAAGAATTATAACGATGCGGCTTTATATTTTGGCAATGCAATAGATGAATCGAAAACGACAGTTGATAATAAAGGTAAGACTTCACTCCTCCCCGACTTGTATCTGCGCTTTGCCGATTGCGCATTTATTACCAAGAACTACGGCAAGGCTGTAGATGCCTACGCCAGGATTGTAGAAATGAAATGGAGCAATGCAGAGTACGCGCAATATCAAAAAGCTATTATTCTCGGCTTACAAAATAAGGACGAAGAAAAAGTCCTTGCTCTACAAGAGTTAAACTCCAAATTCCCCGGCTCTAATTATGCCGACCAAGCCAATTTTGAATTAGGCGAAACCTATTTACAATTAGGAAACAATGCACAGGCCCGTACCGCTTACCAAACCATCATCAATAAGAACACCAACAATGCTTACCTGCCTAAGGCTTATGTAAAGATTGGCGTAATTGATTACAACACCGGTAAAAAAGAACAATCCATAGATGATTATAAAGTAGTGGTGAAGAAATTCCCTGAATCAAGTGAAGCGAAGGAATCAATGGATGCCTTGAAAGATATTTATCTGGAGTTAGGCCGAGTGGATGAGTTCTTCGCTTTTGCCAAAGGCAATTCAAACATCAATATCAGTTCATCGGAAGAAGATTCGCTTTCGTATCAGTCGGCTGAAAATGCTTATTCCGTAAACGATACTATACGCGCTGCAACTTTGTTTGGCAGTTATGTAACTAAATTCCCCAACGGTTTCTTTGCCAATGAAGCACACTGGAAGAAAGCCGATTGTCACATCCGCTCAAAAGAGTTTGTGAAAGCATTGCCGGATTATGAAGCCATTATCCAAAAAAAATACAGCAAGTATTTCGAGAAGGCTTTACTCAAAGCCTCCGGAATCGCTTATTACGAGTTGAACGATTACGCCAAAGCAAATCAGTTTTATAAACAGCTTTACATGGTCAGCACATCGGCACAAAATACTTACACGGCCATGATTGGCCTGGTACGCACTGCTGTGCAATTGCACAACAACGATGAAACGATTGAGTATGCCGACCAGTTCATCAATTCCGGTACCGCTAAAGATGCCGACTTGCAGGAATCTACTTATGAAAAGGCAAAAGCGTATTACGCCAAAGGCAACAAAGAGTTTGCCCTTGGAGCATTTAATCGCGTAACCGAAATGCCGGTTAGTGTAAAAGCGGTGGAAGCTAAATACATGGTGGCAAAAATTCTTTTCGAGCAACAGAAGTATAAACAATCTCTTGACACATGCTTTAAATTAAAGAACCGTTACAGCAGTTACGAATACTGGATTGCAAAGACCTTTGTTCTGATTGCTGACAACTACTATGCACAAGGCAACACCTTTCAGTCAAAGGCAACTTTGGAAAGTATTGTAGAGAATTACGAAGGCGACAAGTTATTGCTGGATGAAGCGAAAACCAAGCTGGAGAACATGAAGATCGAAGAATTAAAGAAGTCGAAGATTATACAGATTCTTCCCGGTGATACCTTGATTATGGAACAGGATTCAATACTTAAAAACTAAGCGATGTTTGGTTTGAAACATAAAATGCTTTTGTCTGTTGCAATGTTGTTTGTTGCTACCGGCATCTTCGCGCAGGTTGGTAATGAAGAAGTAATTGTGGTGAAAGAATATGAAGCCACTATACAAGATGCTCAGAAAGTAAACATACAACCGAACATACCTGAAGTAGAAGAAACCAAACCGGTACTTAGTTATAACGTTCCTAGTAAAGATTATAAGGACGCTACCTTTGAAGCTAATCCTCTTAAGCCGCTTTCAATGAGCAAAGAAAAGTTGGAAAAGTACAACACCAGCTTTATTAAAATAGGTTTCGGCAGTCAGTTAATGCCTATTGCACAGTTGGCTTACAATGACAATAAAACCAAAGACCTCAAGTTCGGCATCCTCTACAACCACTTATCTGCACGCGAGTTTAAAGTAAAGAACCAACGTTTTGTTGATGACGAAGCCGGTGTTTACTTAAAGTATTATCCTAAGAACTTTGAAGTAGGAACAAACTTTACCTTCCGCAATTATCGTACTCATTTTTATGGTATTGGCAACGATACCGCACTTGCGGATACTGGCATTAAAGCAAACGATGTTCGTCAGGTTTTCCGCACTTACAATGCTGAGGTCTATTTTAAGAATGCACTACGCAATAAATACGATGTTGACTTTAAGCAATCGTTCCGCTTTAATTACTTGCAGGAAACATTCGGCAAGGCCAACGAATGGTTTTTTGCCGGCACTACTGAGATCAAGAAGACCTTTCTTAAAAATCATTATGCCGGTCTGCTATTTGATTTTGATGTGTCCAGATTGCACCACGACACCACCATTCTTACACGTACCATCTTCACACCTATGCTGGGTTATGGGTATAACAACGATGACTCGAAAGCCCACGGCTATATAGGCGTTGGCGTTAATGGAAAGAAAGCTGTGTTTGTAACTGATGCCCACATTGAGAAACGTTTGTATGAACATTCGCTTATTCTTTATGCTTCCTACAACCGCCATCTTCAAAAGAACTCACTACTTTCCCATTCACAGACGAACAACTTTATTGAAGATACGATAACGATGACTAATACAGCCGCAGGCAATTTGCTCACCGGTATAAAAGGAACGGTGCAGAATTTCAGTTACAACGTGGCATTTCATTTTGGACATATTGATAATATGCCCCTGTATGTAAATGATACACTTGATATGAAACGGTTTACAGTAGTTTATGATAAGGTGCAAATGCTGGGCTTTCATGCCGAAGCCGGTTATAATATAAAAGAGTGGCTGCGCTTATCGGTGCTGGGCGATTACAATATTTTTCAGTTGAAAAACGAAGCGCGTGCATGGCACGAGCCAAATTTGAAAGTAACGTTCCGTGCTAACTACATCTGGAAGAACAAAATTGTAGTGGGCTTAGATTTATACGGAATCAGTTCTACCTACGCAAAACTTGCCGGTGGACAAGAGAAGAAACTGAAAGGTACTGCCGACCTTAACCTTTCATTTGAATATATTATGAACAAGCACATCAGCTTCTTTGCTGCGGCAAACAACATTGCCAACATCAAGTATCAGCGGTGGAACAATTACCAGAGCTACGGAATTATCGGATGGGTGGGGGCTAAATTTTCGTTTTAATTTCACAATAGCGACAGCACTTTCGGTGCATTAGAAGATAGGATACGA
>CAIYOV010000098.1 GCA_903927935.1 uncultured Bacteroidota bacterium
CCCGTACTGAGCACTTTTTTAAAACTGATAAGGTTTTTCAAATAATCTTTAATCTGTTTAATAAAAAGCACCAGCTGCGAATAAAATTCCGAATCGTTATGAACCGAAGTAAGGGTGCCGGGGGCTATACTCAGCAACACGGCATACACGGCCAGTTTAGTAGAAAAATTCTGCAGCCATACAGCTCTGTCTTTGTCGGAGCTTGGAAGATAAAATTGATGTTTCATGATAAAAGTGGTTTATGTTGAATAATTAATAAACTAGGTAAAAAGGGGTTTCGTAACCGCTCCATGAACGTTCGTAATGAGGCTATGAACGTCCGTACTCCCGTCATGAACGTTCGTACTGAGGCTATGAACGTCCGTACTCCCGCCATGAACGTTCGTACTGAGGCTATGAACGTTCGTACTCCCGCCATGAACGTTCGTAATGCGGCTATGAACGTTCGTACTCCCGCCATGAACGTTCGTAATGCGGCTATGAACGTCCGTACTCCCGTTATGAACGTTCGTACTGCGGCTATGAACGTCCGTACTCCCGCCATGAACGTTCATAAACCCGCTCATAAACCCGTTTTTTAATAAAATAACCCTGCGCATGGCTCGGTTTTGTTTGCTACTGCAAGTATAAAGGCCCCCGGGCTACGGCAGTTACCGAAAATTCCTGATTTTTTTGTTTTTCCCCGTTTGCTTAAATTAGTTCGAAACTTTTAGAATATGACTTATGATCAGTTCTATAAAGGCTGGATTGCCCAGTTACGTTTTTACTGCAACCTGCCGGGCAATTCGCAAACTAAGGTGTCGGGTAACCTCGATATGAAAATGCAGTCGTTTAACGATATTCTCAACAGTTCAAAAGGGGTAAATTCAAAAACAGAGTTCGCTATATGGCGAGAGATGGGAGTGGACCATGCCGAAATTCTGAAACTGATTACCGAAGCGGTAGGTAAAAAAAGGATAGAATTTGAGGAAGCGGAGAAATGCAGACTCAAAAAAGAGAATTAATGGGGCAAATTGCTGTTAAAATTAAAACAAAACACTTGTTTTTTACTTCTCTTAATTTTATAACAAAACAAGTTCCGATGCGTAAACCAACAAAATAAGTGCATATGTTAAACTACGCTTTGTGTAGGCAATTCAGTTCAATTCACCTGCGTCTTATTACCCTGATATGGTCAAGCCTAAAATTTTTCATTCCTGTATCTCTTGCCAGCACTGCTTTTCAGAGTTGTTTGGTGGTTTTATTAACTTATTTTCACTATTGGTATGATGCTTGCCTGTTATAACGTATATATTGTCTCTGGTATTTCTGTAGAGTATTGTTTTTAGTCTTTTAGTCTTTATTTTTTTAAAACTCAGCTTACATGTTATTCACCCCCCCCTTTTTTAACAAAAGCTTTTGCTTTAAAGCAACTTCTCTTTTCGCGCTCTCAGCACTTCCCAATCAATCTAACCTTACTTCTCTTAGTTCTCTCCCTAAAATAAATGGTATGAAGAAATTATTTACCCTGGCTATGCTGGTAATTGGTATGAGCTTATCAACCCTGCAGGTTTCGGCCGCATTTGTAGGCTCACCTGCAAGTTCAATGGGTCCATTAAACATTACAACTGGTTTCCAAAATACTGGGGGCACTGGTTCTGGTATTTTTGCTTATTGGCAATTTACAGCTTATGCAGGAGTAACCTATAACTTTCATAATTGCGTGGGTAACGGTAGCATTGCGGAAGATACTTACATTGGTATTTACAACTCGGCTCTTACCAACCTTAACAATTATGATGACAACGGTCCTTATTGCACAGGTGTAAATGCATCTTGTCAATGGGCATGCCCTTCTTCCGGCACCTATTATATTGAGCTATACCATTATGGAGGTTCCGCTTTACAAAACAGCCAGGTATTGTCATATTCGGCTTCTAGTACATTTTGTATACCAACTTTAAGCAGTTGCCCTGGCAATATCAGTGTGGCTGCTACCAGTTGCAGCGGAGCGGTAGTTAGTTACAGTGCCCCTACTGCTTCGTGCGGTGTCGCCATGACATTGACAGCAGGTTTGGCAAGTGGCTCTACCTTCCCGGTAGGTACAACAACGGTTACGTACACCGGTGGTGCTTATCCAAACGGAGCCGGTGGTTCATTTACTTATCCCGGAGGTTCATCGGCCCAAACTATTGCTTTGAAAGCCTGCGAATCAGTTTATGGTGCGGGTGCCTGTGCAACCGGTGCTTGTGGTAATTTCTCTTATTACTACCTGCCTAGCCAAACAAGCTGCAATTGTGCAAAAGCCTCAGGAGCATATGAATTCATTTATTCAAACACAGGTTACACACAAGTAGGGCAAGATTATGGCGGAGCACCCACGAGTGTTTCGGGCAATGGTCTTTTTACGCGGGTTAAAACGGATGCCACTTGTGACGTAAGTTCATGGAATATTGCACAAACAAACCTTGGCACCGGAGGTGCTTCGGTAACCTGTTCATTTACGGTAACAGTTACTGCTTATCCGGGTCCAACTATTGCGGTTACAGGTGATGCACTATCTGCCGGAGTGACTTCCATTGCCGCTGATGGGTATATTACCAATGGTAAAAAATGCGGTACCTATAATGTTTGCATTCCCCCGTCACAAACACCGGGTGTAGTTTCAACCCCCTTCCCTGACCCTTACGATATGGGGCATTATGTTAATGGCTCATCGGGTGCAGCAGGTTTAACCTACACCTATAGCGGCAGCCCTAACGGTTGTTCTTATTTTGCACTTGATCTTAGCACCTTCAATTCAAGTGCTAACCCTGCATTGGGTCTTTCCTTTAATAAAAATGGAAACGGTAATCCGTACATTGCCGATAATACCACATTAAACAGAACTCCTACCGGCTTGGGAACACAAGCCATTCAATTTACCGGCAGTTCACGTGCAGGCTGTGTAAACTCTACAGGTGGGCAAATGTTTCCTTACATGGATACGCGTATTACGGTAACTGCCGGAGGAGGCAGTGGCAGTTGGACAACTGATGGCAATTATGTTTATTTTAAGATTAACAGTTACCCCTTTACCGTAAATATTTTAACCGAAGCTGACGAAGGCGATTGGGCAGGTGCTATGACAACTATTAATTCACAGATGTGCGGTTGCCCTTACCAAAACTGTCAAACTGCCGGTACATTACCGGCCAATGGCTCTTTCCGTCCGGCCAATTGGGTGTTTAACATGATGCATAGCTTAAATTATAATTATGTTATGGATGCCACATGGGGCACAGTGTATAATTCTTTTAACCCAACATTTAAAAACTTCAAAGATTTTGCGGCCGGCACCATTGATGCCGACCAGACGGTATGCCAGAACAATACACCAGCTGCGTTTACCAGTGTTAATCCTGCGGTTGGCGGTAGTGGCTCCTATACTTACCAATGGCAGAGTTCCTCTAACGGCACTGTTTTTTCTGATATCCCGGGTGCCACAGGTGCTACTTATCAGGCACCGGCACAAGGCACAGCAGGTACTTTCTATTTCAGAAGAGGGGCATCGGATGGATGTAATGGTACGGTATATACCGGTGTTTCAGGAAATTCCCTGGAATGGATTAACACAAGTACTAATGTCAGAGTAACAAACGGATCGACTATTACCAAAGTAGCTGATGCAGATACCTGGAACGGGGGCGGAAACAGCGTTCAGACAGTAGTTCCGGGTGGTTATGTTGAGTTTCAGGCGGGGCAACAGAATACTTATAAAATGATTGGTCTTAACTCTGACCCCTTAAGCGATAATAGTTATAGCAGCATTGATTATGCCTGGTACCCCTATAACGGGGGTGGCTATCAGGTTTACGAAAATGGGGCGAACCCGTATGGAAACGGAACCGCGTACAGCGCCAGCGATGTTTGGAGGATAGAATGGAACGCCTCCAGTAACAGGATTGAGTATAAGTTAAACGGGGTGGTGCAATATACCAGCACCGTTGTTCCTACAGTGCCTCTTTATGTAGATGTATCACTTTATACCTTAGGTGCAAGTTTTACGAATGTAAAAGTTTATGTACCCAACATTGTTTGGACAAATGTTTCAAGCAATGTGGTTCTCAGCGGACAAACGATTACTAAAATCGGTGCAACCAGCGGAGCCTGGGATGCGGGCGCATCAAGTTTACAAAAGGTTACCAAAGGAGGATTTGTTGAGTTCAAGCCTCTTGAAACAACCGGATATAAAATGCTGGGACTTAACTCAGACCCTTTATCCGATCAAAGTTATTGCAGTATAGATTATGCGCTTTACCTTCAGGCAGGTGCAACTATAGCTGTTTATGAAAATTGCGGTAATCCATATGGTGGGGGAACTTATACCACTTCCGACATTTTCAGAGTGGAATGGACGAATGCAAACCAGATCGTTTATAAGAAAAATGGTGTTGTTTTTTACACAAGTGCTATAACACCTACGGTACCTCTTTATGCAGATATGTCCATCTATTATATTGGTTCGGGGTTCTCAAATGTAACGGTACAGGGCGATGATTATGCGAGTGTTGTAGTCAACCCGGCTCCTGCCACACCTACCTTGGCGGTAGCGAATAACTGCGGTAGTTCGGCACTTACGGTTACCGGGCAGGCAGGCGGAACCACCCTTTTGTGGAGCGATGGTTCTACCTTGGGAAGTCCGCGTACTGTTGGTGCAGGCACCTGGACAGTAAAGGCGGTGAGCGCTTTAGGTTGCCAAAGTGCTTCAAGTAATTCGGTAACATCGGCACCGTTGACCGGCACTCCAACCACCCCGTCCACACCAACTTTTTCGGCCTGGTCAGGCGACCATTGGGTAAACACCAACTTTACGGCCAATGCACCATCCGGTTCTACTTCCACTTCGGGCATTGCCGGTTATAAATTATGGCGCAGTGCCGATAATACCAGCGGTGCTACCGTATTGGTGGGTGCAGGTACCCTAACAAACGGTGCGGTTACCGTAAGCGGAACCGATTTACCTTCTAATTGTGCTTTTCGTTATTACTATTGGATTGCTTATGATAACTGCAGTGTGGCAAGTGCTGCCTCTACCGGTGATTATGTAAGATTTGATAACGTTGCACCTACCTATACAGGCGTAACCATTACAGGAGCTACCTGCCAGAATGGTAATACCTATTACGTAAAAAGCGGAACCACGTGTTTTATTAATATTACTCACAGCGATAATTGTGCTACAAATACTCAATATTTAGAACTCACACAGCAGCCCACCAATTCGGTTGGCGCTTGGTCAGCTCCCAATATTAAATCATATGCCTACCCGCAGGGGGTTGCCGTAAACGGTAATTATACCTCGTTTGTAGATGGAGTTGCAGATAATACACAATTTGATATTCAAACACCTACTTGTCAGAACCCCGGTAACTGCAATACCACCGCCAACGGAAAATGGCCGGTTTTAGCCGGAGCAGGTACCAGCACTAATTATGGTGTTACGGTATATATGTATGACCAACCGTATAATGGGGTAGGTTATACCGTAACCGGTTTGTTTTTATATTTAGATAATACTGCACCTACCACACCGGGGACCCCGGCTATTGCATCAGGCACCGGTACCCTTAGTCAAACTTTTTCAGTTGCCGCCTGTACCGATGCTATCTCAGGTATCAATGCTACAGGTTACGAATGGCAATATAGCACCAGTAGCACAACAGGTCCTTGGACATCGCTCACCACTACGGGCGGCACCACCAGTCCTGCAATAACACTTACCTGCGGACAAAGTCTTTGGGTACAGGTAAGATCAAAAGATTGTGTAGGGAATGTGAGCGCCTGGTCTGCAAGCGGCTCCAGTAGTTCTCCGGCTGCACCGGTTCAACCCACAGCCAGTGTAACCGTTCAGCCAACTTGTGCAGTACCAACCGGAACAATAGTTATTACAAATCCAACCGGAGCATCTTATGAATACCAATTGGATGCCGGAGCATTTCAGGCCTCTGCTACCTTTACTTCTGTTGCAGTAGGTAACCATACAGTTACTGCAAGAATTGCTTCAGCGCCAACTTGTGTATCGCCTGCCAGCGCATCAATGACAGTAAATACGGTTCCAGCGGTACCGGTTCAACCCACAGCCAGTGTAACCGTTCAACCGACCTGTGCCGTGCCAACGGGTACTATTGTAATCAGTGCGCCAACCGGAGTAACCTATGAATACCAACTGGATGCAGGAACGTATCAGGCAAGCGCCACCTTCACCGGTGTAGCGGTAGGTAACCATACGGTTACAGCCCGATTAGCAGCATCACC
>CAIYOV010000099.1 GCA_903927935.1 uncultured Bacteroidota bacterium
AAAGAAATCTGCTACATTCGTCATGATTTTTTAAAAAACAACCAATTATATAATGAAAAAATTTTTACTCTTCGCTTTCGCAGTAGCGACTATGTATACTGCAACTTCCCAAACAACCATTTTTTCGGAAAATTTCTCTACCGGAATTCCCGGTACTTGGACACTGATTAATAATGACGGACATACTCCGGCATCTCAGGTTAGCTTTGTAAATGCCGCCTGGATATGGGACAATAACCAGTATATTGGTCAATGCGCACTCAGCACTTCTTGGTACAGTCCTGCTGCCGCATCAGACGACTGGTTGATTACTCCATCTATTATTATTCCTTCCGGCAGTACCAACGTTTTATTGCTTTGGGATGCAACCGCAGCTTCTTCTCAGTATGCTGATGGATACGAACTGAAGATAGCTACCAATCATGGTAATACTATCTCAGATTTTACTACCACTCTTTTTTCAGTAGCCCACGAACACGCTTACTGGAATACCCGCAGCTTAGACCTCAGTAGTTATGCGGGTGATACAATTACACTGGCCTGGCGCAACAATTCCAATGATATGGAATTACTGGCTGTTGATAACATCAAAATAAAATCAAACGTTCCGAACTACAATCTGCAGCACACAGCTTTTGATTCATACATTTATATGCGTCCTAACGAAAGCAACCAACTTACTGGCGACATTTATAATTTAGGTTTTCAAACAGTAACTGGTTTCAAATTAAACTATTCTACCAATGGCAGTTCAACTGTTTCTGCAACTATCAATGGTATTTCTATCCCTCCTTATACTTCTTATCACTATACCTATCCCAATAATTTTTCACCTTCTTCAGTCGGTGGTTATAATTTAAAAATGTGGGCATCTGATATTAATGGTTCGTTTGCAGATTCAGATCACAGCAATGACAGCTTAACCAGATTTATTCAGGCTATAAGTAATAACGTAAATAAAAGACCTGTGATGGAAGAGTTTACGGGTGCATGGTGTGGCTATTGCCCCGATGGAAATTTGAAATTAGCTGGCGCTGTTTCTGGTCTTCCGGCTCTCATTCCTGTTTCTATACACAGTCAGAATGGCGGAGGTGCTTCAGCAGACAAAATGAACTGTACTGAAGGAGAAACTCGGGTAAATACTTATTCTATAGGTTTCCCATCTGGTATTTTAGATGCAGTTTACTATCTGGATGAATCTGATGTTGCTTTTGACAGAATTTCAACTAGTTGGACAGATAATAGCTGGTTAGACAAAGCAAATTTCCGTATGCCAATGGCCTCTCCGGCTAATGTCAGTTTAGTGAACAAAACTTATAACACTGGCACCCGTCAGTTAAGCGTTACCGTTCGTGCCGATTTTCTTGCAAACGTAACTGGTGACTACCGCCTTAATCTTTATTTGACTGAAGATTCTATTGTTGGAAGCGGTGCAGGTTACGATCAACACAATTATTTCTCTAATAGCTCTTCTGGTGGAAGCGCATGGTCCGGCAGCCCTTACGCTAGCTTAGCAGACCCTGTTGTAGGATGGGCACATAACCACGTGCTGAGAAAAGCTATAGGTGGTGCTTGGGGTGATGCTGGAATAATTCCTTCTACTGTTACTTCGGGCTCTAATTATACCAAAACGTATTCATATACTTTACCCCAAACATGGAGAGAGAATTATGTAAGTTTAGTTGGTATTGTAGAAGAATATAACAGCGACTACAAATACAGAAACATTCTGAATGCTGAGGAAGCCAAACTGACTGGAACAGTAGGAATTGAACCGGTTAACCGCGATAATTTTGCAAGTGTATCGGTGTATCCAAACCCGGCAAGCAATCTTTTAAAAATAGGATTTGAACTAAAAGAAAACTCAACTCTGATTGCTTTCGTAACAAATGCACTGGGACAAAAAATAGCTGACATTTACAATGGTGATGTAAATACCGGTGAGCATACACTTTCTTGGTACACTGAAAATGTTGCTAACGGAATTTACTTTGTAACGCTTAAAACCGAAACTTCTGAAATTACCCGCAGATTTGTGGTGAATAAGTAATAGAAGTTTTTTTATAAATGAAAGAAGCCATCGTTTTTAAGCGATGGCTTCTTTCATTTATAACAACCCATCATCGGCAAAACTGTAATAGTTTTTATCTCCAACAATTAAATGGTCGAGCAGAACTAAATCAATTAGTTGAGCTGCTGATTTCAGTTTTTTAGTCAACTCAATATCTGCCTGACTTGGTTTTAAATTTCCGGAAGGGTGATTATGGAAAGCTATGAAAGATGATGCCAGCAACTCGAGGGCGTGTTTTAAAATAATTTTGGTGTCAGCCACAGTACCCGTTACCCCTCCTGTACTAATTTGCTTAAAAGTAATAGGCCGGTTAGCGCGGTTCAGATAAAGCACATAAAACTCTTCGTGTTTTAAATCTGAAATTTC
>CAIYOV010000100.1 GCA_903927935.1 uncultured Bacteroidota bacterium
ACACACGATAGTTAATGTCTCTATCCTGCAAAATTTGCAAATCGCTTTGTGAAGGCTTAAACTGCTGAGCAAATTCTGTGTTCTCCTGAAAGTCGTCTGAATTTAAATACCGGTTAGCTACTAACCACCCATCAAGTAAAAAGATAACCGCAATTGTAAATGCGAAAACATTTGTCGAAATAGTCTTACGCATTAATAGCCAAATCGCGCCGAAAGCCGCGCCTGCAAAAAATAAAGAACGGAACGCATCGGTGTGAAGCATCGATGCGCGGTCTTCTTTCAACGCTTTCATTAACCAGTCCGGAAATTGTTTGGCAATTTCTAAATCATTTTTGCTGCTGTAAGAAGCTCCAATGCCAAGCAAACCAAAAACCAAAATAATTCCACCGGTAATTCCACCGGCTATGAAAAGTTTTTTCTTCAGGTCTTCTCCGTCAACCTTACCTGTGATAATTTCATTCAATGCTAACAAGCCAAGAAGTGGAAAACACAACTGCAGAACTGCCAACGCCATGGTAGGTGTTCTGAATTTGTTGAACATCGGCAGGTAATTGAAGAAGAGTTTGTAGATGCCAGTATTATGGCCAAACGAGAGAAGCAAAAAGAAAACAGATATGCCAAGCAGTGCCCATTTAATAGGCGAACGAACAATGAATAAGCCTAAAACAAAAAGAAAAAAGATGGCAGCACCGAAATAAACCGGACCGGAAGTGAACGGTTGCTCACCCCAATAAGTTGGCATTCGTTTAATAATGTTATCAGCTGACTGAATTCCTTTTTCACTTAACGCTTTATACGAAGCAGAGTTTGTAGAAAGTTCGCTTCCGCTTGCACCACCTTTTATGTTTGGTATTAGAATAGAAAGAAATTCAAAATCTCCTGCGCCTTCACTCCAACGGGTAGCATATTCAAAATCTAAACCACCCGTAGAGGTGCTTTTTTTTTCGGTCAACTGACTTCCGCCTCCGCGCATGGTTTGTTTGCCGTATTCCCAGGTGCTCCACAAATTCGCAACATTTGGTACAAATGATAAACCTGCTGCCAGTATCAAGACACCGGTTGCTTTACTAAATTCAACAATTTTCTTTTCTATAATACTTTCAACCAGAAAATAAATTCCGAGCATGCCCATTGTGAGCAGGAGGTAATAAGTAATTTGAAAATGGTTCGCATCGATATTTAAGGAAAGGAACAAAGCCGTAATTGCTCCGCCCATCAGAACTTTTCCTCGATAAGCCAGCACCATTCCTCCAATAGCAGGAGCCATCAGTGCCATTGCCATTACTTTGGTGTTGTGTCCTGCTTCAATACTTATTAAATTGAAGGATGCCAGTCCGTATGCAAGAGAACCTGCAAGTGCCAACCAACTATTTACACCAAAACAAAGCAATAGAATGTAGAACCCTGCAAACATGAAAAATAGCAATGCTGATGCTTCAGGAAAAACTGCCTGAAATATTTTAGGTAAGTAATCAATCCAGTTACCTGGGTATATCACAGAAATCTGGAAGGTAGGCATGCCACCAAACATACTGTTCGTCCATAGTGCCTGTTCACCGGTTTTTTCTTTCCATGCAATGGTTTCCTGCGCCATAGCTTTCCATTGGGTGGTATCGTGCGCGCCCAAAGTCATTCCTTTATAATAAGGGTAGAAATAAATAATAGTGAGTAATGCGAAGGTGAGCACTGCGGCTACGTGAGGCAAAATTCTTTTTTGCATGTGTGTGGTTTATTGCGCCCGAAAATAATTCAATTAGCGAATGTGACAATGTGTGATGAATGCTCAATGAAAAGAGTAATCTTTTTACTTTCGTTCATTATCAATTTGTCATTTTATCACATTTTCATTTTATGGATGATACGATTTTCGTAACCGGTGCAGGCGGGCAGATAGGAACAGAGTTAGTTCTGGCACTTCGCAAAATTTATAAAAATGTAATTGCTTCCGATTTAAAAGATGGTTCAGCCGAATTAAAAGCAGGAGGTGAGTTTATTCGACTCGATGTTTTATATAAAAACGGGTTAGCAGATTGTGTGAAGCGTTTTAACGTAACACAGGTTTATCATCTTGCTGCTGTTCTTTCTGCCACCGGTGAAAAAAATCCGGAGATGGCGTGGCGCATTAACATGAAGGGTTTACGAAACGTGTTGGATGTTTGTGTGGAGAACAAGGTGAAGAAATTATTTTTCCCTTCTACCATTGCTGTGTTCGGGCCGACTACTCCCAAAACAAATACACCGCAATACACTGTGATGGAACCTAATACCATTTACGGAATTTCGAAACAAGCCGGTGAACGTTGGTGCGATTGGTATTTTCAAAAGCGCGGATTAGATGTTCGTTCGCTTCGTTACCCAGGTTTAATTTCATACAAAACAAAAGCGGGTGGTGGAACTACCGATTACGCTGTAGATATTTTTTTCGAAGCAGTGGAGAAGAAAAAGTATGAATGCTTTTTGAAAGAAGATACGGTGCTACCAATGATGTATATGCCCGATGCCATTCGCGGAACAATTGCTTTAATGCAAGCGCCTGTCGAAAAAATTTCTTGCCGCTCCGGTTATAATTTTTCGGGATTCAGTTTTGCACCCAATGAACTGGCAGCAGAAATTAAAAAAGCAATTCCTGATTTTACTATTACTTACAATCCGGACTTCCGTCAGTCAATAGCGGATAGCTGGCCGCAAAGTATAGACGACACAGTTGCTAACCAGGATTGGAACTGGAAACCCGAATTTGATTTAGCCAAGATGACAAAGGATATGATTGCAAATATTGAAGCCATGCACACGGCTGATGTGAAGTAGCTTTTACTTTTTCTTTTTAACTGCATCCAGAATATACATAAAGCTAAAGGTAAGTACGTTGTTATACTGTCCATTTGTCTTACTTCCGGAATAAGGTCCGCGCATTTTTAAGAACGAGTAAGAGAATTTTCCTCCCAGATAAAAGTTTTGTTTAATCACAAAACCAAAACCAACAAAGCCGCTTAAGTCGAATCTCCGCGGCTGACCGAAAGGTGGATTATCGGTTACATTCTGTCCGTCATAGTTTCTCTCATTGTACCTAACCATAAATGCCGGTGCAATTCCAATGCTGGCCATAATCAGTTTCTTGTCATGCACATTAAGCGCAATCGGAACTTCCATATAATCGTTTTGAATACGATAGAGTTGTGCACTAATCGGGTTTGGACTTGGGATGATACGAGCCTTCGCTCCTTTCATCGAATAATCAATCATCATACTCACCGAAACAAATTTGTGAAACCGCACCATTACACCCACGCCCACGTTAGCGCCAAGATATTTATAACCATACTCAAGGTCACCATCAATCTGGCATGCATTAAGCCCTGCATGAAATAATCCCTTAAACAATCCATCTCGCTTATAATTAAAATCATCTTTTGTATCGGGTTTACTTGCTTTGCGTTCTGCTCTTCTTTGTTTAGCGGTTTTTGCTTCTTCCTGTTCTTCTTCATCGCTGGGATAAATAATTTTTTCAGGTTTCGGAGTATCAACCTGCTGTTGTTTCTTCTTTCCAAAATCAATAGAGATACTTCCGTCTTTATTGTATTGCGTTTGTGCAAATACAACAAAAGGCAATAAGAATATCAACATTGTTAGTTTCTTCTTCATAGTAAACAGTTTCAGAGAAATAATTTCGTTCGGTTTTAAAAACAAAGCAAATAAAATTCGGTCGCGAAAAATAGCTGTTAACAATTATAACGATATGCTCAAATACAACATAAGCTTATTAAAGAAGGTAGAAGATATTTTTAAAGAAGGTGGTTACACCATTCGCTATGAGAAGGGAAATTTCCAAAACGGGTATTGTGTGTTGGAGAAAAGAAGAGTAGTGGTTATTAATAAATTTCACGAACCGGAAGCCAAGGTGAATTCGATGGTTGAAATTCTAATTAACTCATCCGATTTAGAATTAGATAATCTATCTAGCGATAGCATGCAGTTGTATCAGCAAATTAAAGCAGAGAAAGAAACGCTGTTCGAGAAGTAATCACTTCGGAATCATCAATTAATTTAATCACGAACCAATGGAAGTTACTTTCCTCGGCACAGGCACCTCAGGCGGAGTTCCGTTGATTGGCTGTCAATGTGAGGTTTGTAAAAGCAACAACCCGCGCGATAAACGCTTGCGTTCTTCTATTTTAATTAAATCCGGTAATCTTACTTTTAGTGTTGATTGTGGTCCTGATTTTCGTCAACAAATGTTACGTGAAGATGTACGTTCACTTGACACAATATTAATGACTCATCTTCATAAAGACCATACCGGTGGACTTGATGACGTGCGCGCTTTTAATTTTATTACCAAAAAGGCCATTGATATTTATTGCGACTTTCCTACCGAACTGGGAATTAAAGAGCAATATGATTACGTATTTACTGAAACCGATTATCCATATCTGCCAAAAATAAATTTCGTACGCATTGCGGATTCTCCTTTTCGAATTTCAGACTTAGAAATAATACCTATTAAAGTAATGCACGCTAGTATGCCAGTGCTTGGTTACCGGTTCGGTGATTTTACTTATATCACCGATGCAAAAACTATCGCAAAAGAAGAGCGTGATAAAATACGAGGCACAAAAATTTTGGTGGTTAATGCACTTCGTCCCGAGCACCATTATTCACACTTTACTATTGATGAAGCATTGGAACTTGTGAACGATGTAAAACCGGAACTCACTTATTTTATTCACATGAGCCATCAGTTCGGATTACATGCAGAAACCGAGAAAAAACTTCCCGCAAATGTTCGCGTAGCTTACGATGGTTTGAAAATTAAAATCTGAAATTTTTGTCCATCAACTATTTCTATACATTAGCCGTTCATCATTAAATAGTAACCATTTATATGAGTAATCTTTTTCGCAAAAAATCTTTGACAGAATTAATGAAAGACCATGTTGGTGAAGTATCGGGAGAGCATACTTTAAAGAGAACGCTCACTGCTACCAGTTTGATTTTTCTGGGTATTGGTGCCATCATCGGAGCCGGATTGTTTGTGCGAACAGCTGCTGCTGCAGCGAATAATGCAGGTCCGTCCGTAACGCTCGCATTTGTAGTGGCCGGAGTTGGATGTGCACTTGCGGGTTTATGCTACGCGGAATTTGCATCTATGATTCCTATTGCCGGAAGCGCATATACATATAGTTATGCTACACTGGGCGAATTAATAGCGTGGATTATAGGTTGGGATTTAGTATTGGAATATGCACTTGGAGCAGCCACAGTCGGAATTGCATGGAGTGAATATCTGAACAAACTACTCGCATATCTTGGGATGAATATTCCTTACCAATGGTGCCACTCTCCTTTTGAAGCATCGGCTGCTGGAGTGCATGGTATGATGAATATTCCGGCTCTGTTTATTATTTTATTGCTTTCGCTGTTACTTATTAAAGGAACGAAAGAATCTGCCCTTGTAAACGGATTTATTGTGTTGAGTAAAGTGGCTATTGTAATTCTGTTTATTGTTTTCGGATGGTCATATATCAACCCGGCTAACCACACTCCTTATATACCGGCATCAAGTATTTATACTGATACACAAGGCGTACCACACAACTTTGGTGGCATCATGGGAATTCTAGGAGCAGCCGGTGTTGTGTTTTTTGCCTTTATTGGTTTTGACGCAGTTTCTACAGCAGCACAGGAATCAATTAACCCGAAAAAAGATATGCCGGTTGGTATTCTTGGCTCGCTTGCTATTTGCACGGTACTTTACATTTTGTTTGCTCACGTATTAACAGGTATTGCTACCACTGATGATTTCAGACATGCCGGTAGAGAAGCGTCTGTCGCGTATGCTATCCAAACTTATATGCACGAGTATCAGTGGCTCGCGAAATTAGTAACGGTGGCAATTCTCGCAGGTTTCTCTTCTGTAATTTTGGTGATGTTGCTTGGACAATCGAGGGTATTTTATTCTATGAGTAAAGATGGTTTGCTGCCGAAAATTTTCAGCGATATACACCCTAAGTTTCACACGCCTTATAAATCAAACATGATACTTTTTGTATTCGTTGGTTTGTTTGCTTCATTTGTTCCTGGTGATATTGTTGGTGACATGACCAGCATCGGAACTTTGTTTGCCTTCATCCTTGTTTGTGCCGGTGTTATTATTATGCGAAAAACCGACCCAGATGCTGTGCGCGGTTTTAAAACACCTTTAGTACCGCTTGTTCCTATTCTCGGAATTATTGTTTGCGGAGCCATGATTTTTGGTCTTGGATTTCCTAACTGGCTTCGTCTTTTTGTTTGGCTGATCATTGGCTTTGTGATTTATTTCGGTTACAGCCGAAAGCGCAGCAAACTGAATAAGTAGTGAATAAGCTTCTGGCTCTTTTCCACTAGCTACTCGCTTAGACAAGTAACTTTTAAATATGAAAGAAAAAAAATCACTTAACCTCCTCGATGCAACACTAATAGTTTCCGGTTCAATGATTGGCTCCGGAATTTTTATTGTAGCAGCAGATATGGGAAGGACCGTTGGCGGACCGGGATGGATGTTACTTCTATGGCTGATAGCCGGAGTGATGACTATTTTTGCAGCACTGAGTTATGGAGAACTTGCCGGTATGTTTCCTCATGCTGGCGGACAATATGTTTATCTTAAAGAAGCATACGATCCGCTCATTGGTTTCCTTTACGGATGGACTTTGTTTGCTGTGGTTCAATCGGGAACTATTGCAGCTGTGGCAGTAGCATTTGCAAAATACACCGGTGTGTTGTTTCCGGTTTTTAGCGAGAGTCATGTTCTGCTCACACTTGGCACTTTCAAAATTACAGCGGCACAATTACTAGGTATTTTCTCCATTTTTATACTTACCAGTATAAATGCAAGTGGTATTAAGTATGGAAAAATAATTGTCCGCATTTTTACTTCTACCAAACTCATATCTCTCTTAGGTATTATTATTCTCGGCCTGCTCTTTTTCAGAAATCCTGAGGTGTGGAATCTCAATCTTGCCCACTTCTGGGATTACGGAAAATATGCTGCAGATGAAAATGGAAAGATAACTTTCACCGCTCTCACTACCTTTGGATTGATAACTGCAATGGGTGTTGGATTAGTTGGCTCGTTGTTTAGCAGCGATGCATGGAACAACGTAACTTTTATTGCCGCTGAAATTGAAAACCCCAAGCGCAGTATTCCGCTCAGTTTATTTTTCGGAACCGTAATTGTTATCGGACTTTACCTACTTGTCAACTTTGCTTACTTAAACCTGCTTCCTTTTTATGGCGACCCTAACTCAATTACAGCAGCCGGTAAAGGAATAATGTTTGCTGAAAAAGACAGAGTGGCCACTGCGGCTGTTACGCAGATGTTTGGTGGTAGTGCCGTTATTATCATGGCGTTGCTGATTATGGTTTCAACTTTCGGTTGCAACAATGGAATCGTTCTTTCAAGCGTTCGGGTTTATCAGGCAATGGCAAAAGATGGTTTGTTCTTCAGTAAAATGAAAGAGAACAACAAGAATGGTGAACCGGGTTATGCTTTGTGGGTTCAATTCATTTGGGCTTCACTTCTTTGCTTTAGTGGCAAATATGGCGACCTGCTCGACTACGTAATTTTTGCGGTGATGTTGTTTTACATTCTTACCATCTACGGTATTTTCATTTTACGGAAGAAAAATCCAGATGCTGAACGGCCTTACAAAGCATTCGGCTATCCTGTAGTTCCTGCAATTTATATTCTTATGGCAATTGCTTTTTGTGTAAACATTCTATACATGAAACCCGAGAATAGTTTCCCGGGATTAATCATTGTTCTTCTTGGAGTTCCTGTTTATTATTATTGGAAAAAGAAACAAGCGGCAGTATGACCTTAAAAGATAAACTCGAATCTACAATCAGAAACGTTCCCGATTTTCCTAAACCGGGAATTCAGTTCAAAGACATTACCCCCATTTTTATGGATGCTAAACTTTGCGATGAAATTGCAGAGAATATCATTAATACATTTTTGCATAACCACGGGAAGATAGATGCAGTTTGTGCTATAGAAAGCCGTGGTTTTTTTATCGGAATTCTTATTGCTAACAAGCTACAGATTCCGCTTTTCCCTGTTCGCAAAGCCGGAAAACTTCCCGCTAAAACAAAGTCATATACCTATGAGTTAGAATACGGTTCAGCCACGCTCGAAATTCATACAGATGTAATTAAGCCAAATTGGAACGTAATGATTCACGATGACCTGCTTGCCACCGGGGGAACCGCTATGGCTGCTGCCGAGTTGGTGAAAATGGAAGGTGGGAATGTGGCAGGTTTTTCTTTTATCGCTGAACTGGATTTTTTGAATGGCAGAGAAAAGATTTCACCTTACTCAAAGAACATAGTTTCTGCAATAAACTTTTCCTAAAATTCATCTACTCTGCGGAGGCAAAATTTCTATATTCGCCCCGCTTAAACTGATATACTAATGGGTGCAACAACTACCACCGATACCTCAACCGGTATGAACTTTGAATACAGCGAGAATCAGATAATGATTGCTCAAACCATTAAAGATTTTGCAGAAAAAGAAATCCGTCCGAACATTATGTTGTGGGATGAATCGCAAACTTTCCCGCGTGACTTGTTTTACAAAATGGGAGAACTTGGCTTTATGGGAGTTTACGTTCCTGAAAAATACAATGGTTCCGGTCTTTCGTATTTCGAATATGTAACGGTGGTTTCAGAAATTTCAAAAGTATGTGGAAGCATCGGTCTTTCAACTGCAGCTCACAATTCACTTTGCACCGGTCATATTTATTATCACGGTACAGAAGAGCAGAAGAAAAAATATTTACCAAAACTTGCTACCGGTGAATGGATTGGTGCATGGGCGCTCACAGAAGCAAACACAGGTTCTGATGCTATGCGTATGAAAGTAACCGCTAAGAAAGTAGATGGAGGCTGGATACTCAACGGCAACAAAAACTGGATTACCCACGGAGCAACTGGTGATGTAGTGGTAGCGATCGTTCGCACCGGTGAATTGTTAGACACAAAAGGAATGACTGCTTTTATAATTGAAAGAGGAACCAAAGGTTTGAAGGCAGGAAAGAAAGAAAACAAGTTGGGAATGCGCGCTAGCGAAACAGCCGAAGTGATTTTTGAAGATTGCTTTGTGCCCGATGAAAACGTAGTTGGTGGCGAAGCTAAAGTTGGAAACGGCTTTCAACAGGCTATGCAGATATTAGATGGCGGAAGAATTTCCATTGCTGCACTTGGATTAGGAATAGCAAAAGGAGCTTATGAGGCATCCGTAAAGTATGCAAAGGAACGCGAGCAGTTCGGTCAGCCCATTGCCAATTTTCAGGCAATAGCTTTTAAGCTGGCTGATATGGCTACCAAGATTGAAGCAGGAGAGTTACTGACTATGCAGGCGGCTTACTTAAAGAATGAGCATAAGAAGATGACCAAGGAGTCTGCTTTTGCCAAGTATTATACTTCCGAGGTTGCTGTGCAGGTTTCCACAGATGCTGTTCAGATTTTCGGAGGTTACGGATATACCAAAGATTTCCCGGTAGAGAAGTTTTATCGCGACAGCAAATTGTGCACGATAGGAGAGGGAACCTCGGAGATTCAGAAGCTGGTTATTTCGAGAGAGATAATGAAAGGGAATATTTAGTTTGGAGAATAGGAAGTAGTTTTTATTTTTGCCGTCCAAAATTTTAATAAACATGCTGATAGTAGACGCAAGAGAATCGGAATCAATTGACAGAGCACTTAAGAAGTACAAGAAGAAATTCGAGAAAGCAGGTATTCTTCGCCAGCTTCGCGAACGTCAGGTATTTATTAAGCCTAGCATTAAAAGACGTCAGACCGTTTTGCATGCAGGTTATGTACAAAATCTGAAAAGAGAACTGGAAGGATAGTATCTTCCTTTAATAATATATCGAAGCTCATTCCGTAAACGGGATGGGCTTTTGTTTTTATCCTTCGACACAGTTTAGGATAACATAGACTTTTACTACACCACCACTTTATTAGTTGAAATGTGTAATGGCGGGAGAAGAAATGCGTTCTACCTTTGAGTTATGCAGAAACAGGTGCAGAGTTTTCTTAATTACATTGAGTTCGAGAAGCGGTATTCGAAACACACGCTTGAATCGTATACGAACGATTTGCTGCAACTGGAAGAGTTTCTGAAACATTACGAGAAAGAAGTTTCGCAAGCATCGCATATTGATATCCGCAACTGGATGGTGAGTATGATGGAAAATAAAATTACTCCCCGCAGTATCAATCGCAAGATTTCATCCCTGCAATCGTTCTATAAATTTTTGTTGCGGAAAGGAGAGATGAAAAAGAATCCTCTGGCGAAAGTACAAACACCAAAAGCAAGTAAACGTCTTCCGGTGTTTGTGGAGTTGCCCGGTATTGAAAAGCTATTAACTCAGGTGGAGTTTCCCGAAGGATACGAAGGCACTCGCGATAAAATAATTATTGAGCTGTTTTACGGCACCGGTATGCGGAGGAGCGAACTGATGAATTTAAAGGAAACCGATTTTGATTCTTACTCAAGTCAGGTAAAGGTGTTGGGCAAAGGAAACAAGGAACGGATCATCCCTATACATACTAAACTGACTAACTCTATTAAGATTTTTATTGAGGAGAAAAGAAAAGCCGTTCCCTCGCAGCAGGGAAATTTTTTGATAGTGAACCCTAATGGAAAGAAATTAGATGCCGGCACGGTTTACCATTGCGTAAACAAGTATCTGAACTTAGTTACCACGATTGATAAGAAAAGCCCGCATACGCTGCGGCACACATTTGCCACTCATCTGATGAATAATGGAGCTGATATAAATGCTGTGAAGGAACTTTTGGGCCATGCAAGTTTGGCGGCTACACAGGTGTATACCCACAATACCATCGATAAGCTAAAGAATATTTATAAGCAGGCGCATCCTAAGGCCTGATACGAGTAAGTAAGGAAAAACAGAACCAGTTCAGTCGGTAAAGAAAAAGTTGAACTGATGCATGCTATCTATTTTTTAACTTTTAATTACTTATGTTGACGTAAAAAGGGCTACCCACTTATCGTGAATAGCCCTTGATTAATGATTGTATAAATTAATTCTTCCTCAATTCTTTATCTGTTGGCTGAACTACCGGGGTAGGCCCTTCATGTTTTCCATGAACTACCGTTGTGTAGTGTGCCGCTTCTTTACCAGATGGATGAACTACTGGAGTAGCTCCTTCGTGTTTGGCATGAACCACTGTTTTGTAACGAGCAGTTTCTTTACCTGAAGGGCGCACTACCGTTCTGGATGGCGCAACTTCTTTTTCCGAAGGAACTAATTGGTGTAATGTGGTTGACATTATTACAGCATTTTTACCTGGGTCGGCTTCAACTTGTTGGTTTGAATTCAACACTTGGGTAACCGTCCCAGCAGCTGGGTCAGCAACCACGCTAGCATTAGTGGCAACTATGGTAACCGAAGATGTAACGGCCGGCTTTGCAGGATCTAACTGCTGAACTTGTGACAAAGCAACGAGTGTAACAACCAGCAGGGTTAATAGAATGGAATACTTTTTCATGATATAAATTTTAAAGCAGGCGGAGCTGAAATCTCTGCCTGCATGGGTTTAATAAAGTTTATGCGCTGAGAAATAATTAGCACCTACATAATTTGCTAAAGTAGCTCCTCCGGCATATTGATCAATTGTAATAATATCTCCAGCGGTAAGATTTAGATCGGCACTTATACTAACCGTATGGTCAGCCACATTTGTTGGTGCTACATTTGTTGCCAAATAACTTCCTGAGCGATAGATAGAAATTCTCTGATAACTGGAAGCAGTACCTCCTGTGTATTCAACCGAAACATCTATGTGATAAACCCCGGTAGATGGAACTGTCCACTGTCCATTAGATGTGTTATATCCGCTACCATAAGCTAAGGTTCCAAAAATGAGAGTATTGCCGCTAGTTGTTGGCGTTGTAGCAGTTGCCCTAAAACCGGTAGCTCCAGGTAAACTCTGCCAGCTTGCATTACCTCCGGCATCTGAAGTTAATACTTCACCAGCTCCCTGTGTGCCATCAGTTATTGATATTGAACCATTAAAATCAGCTGCGACTAAGTTTGTGCTCGCATCTACTTGTAAAGTAGGAATACCTGCCTGCAAATCGGCATGAACCCACAAAGCAGAAGTAGTTGTAAAAGAAGTAGGTCCCGTTTTTCCTATTTCCACAGTGGGATCGCTGATATTTGGCCCTGTTTTATCAAACAATACCCAACCATAATCATCCGTCAGAGTATGAATTTGATACACACTTGGAGTTGCACCAACTGTATCTACAATCAATAATTGTGTACCGCCACTTGTAGATTTTTGAATATCTAAACTAGCACTTGGTGCAGTAGTTCCTATTCCTACATTGCCAGTAGGCACAACAATACCATATCCTAAAGTGCCTCCATCGAAATACCCGGCAGGTCCTGTCCCGGTAACTGACGCCCAAATACCCTTTCCGTTACCAGTATTTGCCGCTACAACACCTGCATAAAATCCTGTTTTGCACATAAAATAGCCTGCATGGTTATTGTCGCTGAAACCTGCCATGGCTATATTAGCTAAAGATGAACCGTAGATAGCAACTGGAGCGGCTAGCCAGCTAGTTGAGCTCTGACCGCTCGTTGCATAAATGGCATGAGCAGAACTCGCTACGCTACTTTGAATAACTTCTAATTTATTGCCAGCATCGGGGGTAGTGGTGCCAATGCCCACACTTGTTGCATTATCAAAAATCTGAGAGTTGCCTAAAGTTGTACCAGCCGTAAATTTTGAAACATAATTCAACGTTCCATTAGCATTTGCTGCACCGGTTGCCCCTGCGGGGCCAGTTGGACCAGTTAAACCAACGCCTGTTGCGCCTGCTAATCCTGAAGGACCGGTCGGGCCGGTAGGACCAGTGGGGCCAGTTGCTCCACCACCCGCGCCTGTTGGACCAGTAGGGCCGGTTGGACCTGTTGCACCTCCTCCAGAACCGGTTGGACCTGTAGGACCAGTTGGGCCGGTTACTCCAGCACCTGTTGGGCCAGTTGCTCCGTTATTGCCCGGATTACCCTGTGGCCCTGTAGGGCCGGTAGCCCCAGCAGGTGAGTTAGCTGCATATAGTGCGTAAGGAATACTTACTAATTGCGAAGTTCCCATATCGGCATAGTTGGTGCCGCCAGCAGGGTCTATTTCCACCTGCAAATATTTAGCGCCGCTACCCCAGTTAACTCCGGAAACCGTTCCGGTTCCTGCCACGCCATTTCCTATTTGATGGGTTACTAAACCAAACTGATTAGCCGCTTTGGTTGTTGTTTCCTGAAATACTACCGTGCCACCTGCAGAACCATCATGCACCGTAAAGCGCATAGCTACGTTGGTGTTGTTTGGAACAGGGTTTCCGTTTGCAAGACGAACCACCGCCTGATAATTGAACAGGCCGGGAGATTGTGCTATTGCAGCCACCGTAAGAATGGCGAACATGGCTAATGTGAGTATTATCTTTTTCATGTTTTTAAGTTTAATTGTTTTTGAATTTTATAATAGAATTTAGTTGATGACCTGGAATTTCTTTGATGTAGTATGAGCCGTGCCATCCTTATCTGAAACAAAGTCCATGGTAAGGATATAGATGCCTACGGCATACAGTGAAACGTTGAGTTGTTCAACAATTTTTCCGTTATCGTAGCTGGTATGATATACATCTGAAATTTTTTGTCCGATTGCATCATAAAGTGTAATCTGAACTTTTCCGGCTTCAGGAAGTTGGAAACCAAACCACATGTCATCTATTGCAGGGTTTGGATAAACTACAAACGAACCGAATGCATCTTGTGTAAGGTCGATTAGGCCTGTAACGTTATCGTTGGGTTGCTGGAACCCTTGTGTAAGAATGTTGCCGTTAGCACTGAAGGTCTGTACCATGGTCATTTCGCCTACTGTGTAAGACAGACTGCCGTTGGCATTTGAGGAAAAGCCACCGGTGCTGGCAATAACCGTTGGGGTAAGCATTTGCGCCTTCATTACAAAGGGCACTGCAGCCACTGTGAGAATGAGTAATAGCTTTCGCATAGTTATGTATTTAGATTATTAAAAATTAATAGTGTGTAACCAACGTGTGTATTAATTACGATGCAAATGTATGGCTGCTCCTTTTTCGAGAAAATTCTAATCGATGATGCTGAGTATCATACATCATGATAAAAATCATCTTTCCATAAAATTCAATCACCAGGCAAATAGTCGAAATTTGCTCTTTGTTAATCAGTACTTAATTATTCCGTTAGAGCACTTGCAGTTCGTGTCACGGTCCACAATAAACCTGTAACGCATCATATTAGTTCATGCAAAGCATTTCTTCCCTCGTGTAACGCGTTTTGCCCTTCCTGTAACAGGCATTGTCGTCAAAGTAGCACACTTTCTCATTGACGTAGCGCGTTTCGTCACCCGTGTAACGCATTTTTTCATGCTTGTAACAGGCTTTATCGCCCGTGCAACGCAATTTGTCATCTCTGCAACGCACTTTCTCTCCTCTGTAACGAATTGTGCCACCTACGAAACGCCCTTTGGCGTTCATGAACTATACTTTGCTACCCGTGAAATGCACTTTGCTTGCCCCGAAACGAGTTTTGTCAGCCCTGAAACACACTTTGTCGTTCATGAATCGCACTTTATACTTCGTGTTTCACACTTTGTCATTAGTGTATCACGTTCTTTCTCTTATGAAATAGGCATTAGCACCCTCGCAACAGACTTTGTCACCTCTGTAAACCACTTTTCAGTTGCTGTTTAGCATATCCACTCTTCGGTTAATGTTTTCCGCTTCCTTTCCCCCTGGTTTTTATTTAGAAGCCGCACCTAAATAAGTCCGGGCAAAAAGAGCTTGGGCTAAGGTGCCTTTTACTCCACCCCTCCATCTTACAATTCACCACACCTTTCCTCACCCAAATTTCTCTTAATAAAACTTTGTTTTTTCGTTCAGAACAATATCTTTGCGCCTCCTTTTTAGAAAGTAACTGACCAATCTGTTCGAAAGTATGCAAGCCGGCAGGCGCGAAACCGAACTACAGTTCTCCACTTTCATAGGAGGTTTATCAGGATTCTTGATTATTCTTTAATCAAAACAAAAAGCTTTTTAAACATGTCATTCAAAAGAGACCAACCTAAAAGAATTGATTTCAGCAAGATCACCATCATGCTGGCATCGCCTGATGCAATTCTCGGGCGTTCGAACGGAGAAATTAAAAAACCGGAAACTATTAACTATCGTACTTACAAACCCGAAATGGAAGGTTTGTTCTGCGAGCGTGTATTCGGCCCTACTAAGGATTACGAATGCTATTGCGGCAAGTACAAGCGTATTCGCTACAAAGGTATCGTGTGCGATCGTTGCGGTGTTGAAGTAACTGAAAAGAAAGTACGCAGAGAGCGCATGGGTCACATTAAGTTGACCGTGCCTATCGTGCATATCTGGTATTTTAAATCGCTGCCGAATAAAATAGGTTACCTGTTAGGTGTATCATCGAAGAAATTAGAAAGCGTAATTTATTACGAGCGTTATGTAGTTATTCAACCGGGTAAAGCGGCTGAGACTCTTACTATAATGACAGAGAAGGGCGAAGAGCAGAAGAGTCTGGCTTACCTTGATTTGTTGAGCGAAGAAGAATATATGTCGGTATTTGAAAATGAAAGCATGAAGAACAACTACATGCTGGAAGATACTGATCCAAATAAATTTGTAGCAAAGATGGGTGCAGAAGCAATTAAGGAATTGCTTTCGCGCATTAATCTTGATGAGCTTTCGTTTGAATTGCGTCATGCCGCAGCGAATGAAACTTCGCGTCAGCGTAAGGCTGAGGCGTTAAAGCGTCTGAGTGTAGTGGAAATGTTCCGCGCAGCTAATTCACATATTGAAAATAAACCGGAGTGGATGGTAGTGCAGTTCCTGCCTGTTATTCCGCCTGAGTTGCGTCCATTGGTTCCGTTGGATGGTGGTCGTTTCGCTTCTTCAGATTTGAACGATTTATACCGCAGAGTAATTATCCGTAACAATCGTTTAAAGCGTTTGTTGGAAATTAAAGCACCCGAAGTAATCCTACGTAACGAAAAACGTATGTTGCAGGAAGCGATTGATTCGTTGTTCGACAACAGCCGTAAATCAAACGCGGTAAAGGCAGAAGGTGGTCGTCAGTTAAAATCACTTTCTGATGTATTGAAAGGAAAGCAAGGACGTTTCCGTCAGAACTTGCTCGGTAAGCGTGTAGACTACTCAGGACGTTCGGTAATTGTGGTAGGCCCTGAATTGAAATTACATGAGTGCGGATTGCCTAAAGATATGGCAGCTGAGTTATTCAAACCGTTTATTATCCGTAAGCTGATTGAAAGAGGTATTGTAAAAACAGTAAAAAGCGCTAAGAAATTAGTAGACAAGAAAGAGCCGATTATTTGGGATATCCTGGAAAATATTTTGAAAGGACACCCTATTATGTTGAATCGTGCCCCAACACTTCACCGTTTGTCAATTCAGGCGTTCTTGCCTAAGTTGATTGAAGGTAAAGCAATTCAGTTACACCCGTTAGTTTGTACAGCGTTTAACGCGGATTTTGACGGTGACCAG
>CAIYOV010000101.1 GCA_903927935.1 uncultured Bacteroidota bacterium
AAACAGAATCTTATACAAGTCACCTTTTTCTGATTGAAGTCCTTTGTCTTTAATCGTTTTTTGTGCATGTTAACGGTTTGATCGATCCCATTAAAGAAAATGATGTTGTTACTTTTGAACTTGAGCGCGGCAATAAAGGTATGAATGCCGTACGCGTTAAAAAGCTGTAACTTTTTTAAGCACGGATACCGCTTATCTCACCTTTAGTCCTTTATTTCTGCTAGCTGGTTTGTCTTATTGTGCCAGCATATATACTCGCCATTCTTTTGAAATTGTACGTGTTATTACCGGGTTGAGCATGCGCTTAGCAAATTCTTATTTTTGCAGGGTTTCTGATTAAATAATTTACAAAATACATATGCGTTTATTTTCTTTTCTTTTGTTGTTTGTTGCCTCGTTACTCCATGCGCAGGAACATAAAATAAGGCATGTTATTGTTATTGGAGTAGATGGCATGTCGCCTGATGGGGTTATTAAAGCAGCCACACCAAATATGCACGCTATGATGGCTAATGGCAGCTATTCATTCACATGTAAAGCAGTATTGCCTACGGTAAGCAGTCCTAACTGGGCGTCAATTATCAACGGGGCACCACCTTCAGCACATGGCATATGGAGCAACAAATGGCAGGTGCGCGATATTAAAGATTCGGTTTACTGCCATGGTAAAAAAGGGTATATCTTTCCCACTATTTTCAGGGTTTTGCGAGAACAGAAACCAAAGGCCAAAATTGTATGTTTTGCAGGCTGGTGGAGTTTTGTGCGGTTGGTAGAACCCGGTGTATGCACCGCAAAAGAACGAACGCTTACTACTGCATTACTAGCATCGCGTGCTGTTACTTCTATCCGGTTACGTAAACCCAAATTTCTTTTTCTTGATTTGAACGATGTGGATGAAACGGGGCATAAATACGGGCACGGAACTGCCAAATATTACGAGGCAGTTGAAGAAGCTGATAAAGTGGTTGGTAAAATTATTAACGCAGTAAAAAAGAGCAGGATGGCTGATAATACCGCCATAATCATAATTGCTGACCATGGCGGCATTGGTAAAGGACATGGCGGTACTACTCCGCAGGAGGTAAATGTTCCTTTTATCATTACAGGACCAGGCATTAAAAAGGGATATAAATTAAAAAATGACCCACAGAATTACGACATAACGGTAACTGAGGCAAAAATGCTTGGTTTGCAAGTTCCCGATTGCTGGGAAGGGAAAGAGATACAGGAGATTTTCGAAAAATAATCCTCAATACCGCATTTTCAACCATAGCTGAAGTAACCTTTTTTAGCATCATTCTGTCTTCACTACTTAATCTTCATCTTCCTGTTCACCGCCTTTTTCAATCGCCTGACCGGCAACAGTGTTTGCCTGTATTTCTGTATGTCGTATCTGCCCGCCCAGGTAACCGGCACGAACCATAAGCACAGAAGTAGTTATACTTAACAGCAGCACTAAGGCTACCGATGTTTTGGCAATTTTGTGCTGCAGCATTAAAAATATATAGCTCATAAAAGCGGCTGCACCGGTTGCCATCATTACCCAAAAGGCTATTTCAGCGGCTTCTTCGTGTTCTTTAATAATAGATTCCAAAACACCCGGTAGTTTTTCGACCGTTTCTTCGGCCGGTTCGCCCGTAAAGAACACCGGTATGGCGAGAATCGCCATGCCGAAAATAGTAGCCAGTGAAACTTTACGGATGATTTCATTTTTTGTGGCATAGGCGGTAATAAGCAGTATGGTTCCTATTAGAATGCCTACAATAGGAAAGTGGTTTAGCAGTAAATGCACATGTGTACTTGTCATGTTAGAATGATTTAAAGTTTAAAAAAATAAGACGGTCCGTGTGAGTGGTTAAGAGACCCCAAAAGGGTGGGTGTGATAGAGAGAACTACCCGATTTTAGGTGGTTGCCAGATGTCGTAGGTTTGAGATAAAACTTCTGCAGCGTGATAGTAACAGGTAATAACGGTGCCTGTTAAAGGAATAAGTTGGTGATGGCAGTTTTGTAACGAAGCAACCGAAAAGTGCGAATCGATATCCTGTGCAGATTTAAACGGCATTTGCGAGTCGCTCTTTTTATCTGCTCCCGAGTCGGCCTGCTGATTGACCACATAGTGTTTATACAAAAATGCCCAAAACGAATCGGCCGGATGCTGTTGTTTATGTTCGCT
>CAIYOV010000102.1 GCA_903927935.1 uncultured Bacteroidota bacterium
GGATACCGCTAAGATGGATGCCGCGGCCAAAAACAGTTCTATCAAAATGCTTAGCCCGGTTAAAGCTGCAGAGATGATTATTGCCGGCATGGAACAGGATAAGTTTCGTGTTTTTGTCGGTTCCGATTCTGCTTTCATGGATTTTCTCTACCGGCTTGCTCCCGCCTTTGCTGCAAATTTAATTTACAAACAAATGAAGACCCTGTTGCAGGAATAATCCTGTCTTTGTCACCGGTCTTAAAATTCATCGTCAACGGTGGCTAATGCTCCTTCGTGTTTTATTCAGCTTTCATTTTGCGTGGACGCGCTGATTGGTAAAAGCAACCAATCCGGCTTGCTTTCGGTCTTTAACAGCATTACACAATTTCTAACTCCTGACACTATGAATAAACTGATACTCTCCCTCGCCATTCTCTTATTTGTAACCGCACAAACCAATGCACAGCTTACGGCTAATGCCGGACCTAACCAGGCGGTTTGTCAGGCTACTTCGGTTACCCTTGGCGGTAGCCCAACGGCTACCGGTGGGACCCCACCGTATACCTATTACTGGGCGCCCACTACTAACCTCAACAATTATCATCTTGCTAACCCCACGGCTAACTTAAATACCACCACTACCTTCACCTTAATAGTTACCGATAGTACGGGTATAAGCGATACCACTCACGTAACCATTGCAGTATTGCCGCGTCCTACCTGTTATATTTTTGCCAGCGATACCAATATCTGCACGCAGGGCATCGTCAGTTTCAGCGCAGCAGTAAACGGTGGCCATACGCCTTATACCTACGCCTGGAATTTCGGCAATGGGTCAACGTCTAATATTCCTCAGCCGATAACCAATTATGGCGCACCCGGTAATTATCAGGTATCGCTAACGGTTACCGATTCAAACAACTGCAGCGGCACCAATTATGCCTACATGAACGTGCATCAGTTGATAGTGAATACCAATACCAACAACCCCACTTGTTTCGGGGCAGCTAATGGCGCCATAGTGGTAACTGCCAATGGTGGTTTTCCGCCTTATACATACGCATGGAGCAACGGTATGACCACCCAGAGCGCATTTAATATGCCGGCCGGCACTTACAACGTTACGGTAACGGATAGCCATGGTTGTGTGGGTTTTGCGGGTGCTACACTTACGCAACCTGCTCCCATAAATGTGGCTACAACTGTTACGAACGAATCGAACACCGGTAACTGCGATGGCACTATCAGTGTAACTGCCAGCGGGGGCAGTGGTGCGTATACTTATATGTGGAGTACGACACCTGCTATCACCACACCAACAATCATTAACCGGTGCCACGGAACATATATGGTAACCGTTACCGATGCCAATGGCTGCAGCGCTTCAGCCGTAGCCGTTGTGGGCAGTGGTTCGTGCACTAACAATAATCTGGTGGTGTCCATCAATTCGCAGGATCTAAGTTGCGCGCATCAGCAGGATACCATGACGGTGAACGTAAGCGGAGGCACCCCTCCATATCTTTATGACTGGAATACAGGCGCAGTTACCGACACGTTTATTACTGATATGGAAGGTGTTTATCTGGTATATGTAACCGATGATTCGGGCTGTGTAAAAACAGCTATTGATACCCTGCATAACACCGGAGTAAATATCACCCTGCAAACGGTTACACCGGTAAGCTGCAACGGCACCAGTAACGGTTACATAAAAGTGAATGTAACCGGTGGTGCACCGCCCTATACTTATTTATGGAATACTAATGATACCGGTGATACCCTCTCCAACATTGCCTCAGGTTATTATAGTCTTACCGTCACCGATTCGCAATCCTGCACTGACACGTTGGGGTACTACCTTCCGCAATCCAGCACGGACTGGAGCTATTACATATATACCTCCAGTACATACGCCAATTGCGGAAACAACGGCACGGCTACTGCCTGGGTTTATGGCGGCACTTCGCCTTTCACTTTCCTGTGGAACAATGCAGATACCACTGCCACCATTACCGGTTTAGCATCCGGTAATTACACAGTTACGGTTACCGGCAGCGATGGTTGTATTAGAACAGGAAGCACCTTTGTCAATACGGTTTGTTATAATACGATAGAAGGACATGTATTTATAGATGCCAATCATAACTGTTTAAAAGACTCGGGTGAAACAGGCAATGGCGGTATTATCATCACCGCTTCGGGTACCGGGGGGACGTATTACGGCTATGCCGACAACAGCGGGTTCTACCAAATCAATATTCCCGTATCTGGTAACTTTACCATTTCTGCATCCGGCAACGGTGGCGGCCATTGCAATGTTATAGTGGTATGCGGTGCGCAAACTGCCAGTTTTACCGGTCTGGGCGATTCGGTTACGCTCAACTTCGGTATCAGCAGTTCTACCGGATTCGATCTGGGGCTTCACCCCGGCTGGCATGGCGCTAACCCCGGTTTTACTAAAGAGTACTGGGTGTTGTATTTTCAGCAAAGCCAGCCGCTTTATACCGGTCCTGCGGTTATTACTTTTAAATACGACTCTATACTGGTATTCAATAGCTGCAACAACAGCGGAGTACATAATGCAGTAGCCCACACCATTACCTGGACGGTCAATAACGTTCCTTACCCAAGCTGGGACTGGAGCACAGTGCCGCGCGCTTACTTTACCGTCCCGGCAAACACACCGGTAGGTTATCAGTTAAGCCAGGAGTTCTGGATTACTCCGGTAGTTGGCGATTGCGATTCATCTGATAATCACCTGCTCGTCATTCAGCCGATAACCGGTTCCAGAGATCCCAACGAAAAAACGGTGAGCCCAGAAGGCGATATTCAGGAAAACGACAGTGTGCTTACGTATACTATTCACTTCCAGAACACCGGTAACGATACCACCTGGTTTATCACCGTAAAAGATACCCTGAGTTCGTACTTAAATCCCGCAACGGTAGTGAACGTTGCCAGCAGTCATGAGTACAGCACGTTCGATATTTCGGGCACCGGTATACTTACCTGGCTGTTTAATCCAATCTTCCTGGTTGACAGCTTTACCAATGAACCGGCAAGTAAGGGCTTCGTGATGTTCAGGGTGAAAAAGAAACCTAATCTGCCGCTGAATACACAGATTAAAAACCACGCGCATATTTATTTCGATTACAACGAACCGGTGGCTACGAATACTGTTACCAGTACGCTTACGGACCCGAACTACATTTTCAATGTGACCAACGATGCCGCCATACAGGTTATCGCTGCACCAAATCCGTTTACTCAGCAAACGCAAATAACGGTGGAGGGAATTACCGGTGCATTCAACTTCGAATTGTTCGATGTAAGCGGAAAGCTGTTGCAGAAAAAGAATGCGCTTACCGATAACCGCTTTACTATTAACAGAGATGGCATGAGTGCCGGTGTTTATTTTTACAGCATTACTACAACTGCTAAACAAAAGGCATTCGGAAGGTTGGTGGTGGAATAGTTTGATTTACCAATAAGTATCAATTCGCGTCAGTTTTCTCCGGTTGGAGAGGCTGACGCTTTTTCGTTTACTTCTGTATAAAACATAATTTTCCTAAACAGCGCGCGTTAATGCGCTGAATTAACAACGAACAATTACATTTGACAAAATTCAAACGGAATGAAAAAGAAAGTATGGATAAGTCTGTCGGTGCTGGCAGCAGTGGTAGTGCTTTTAGTAGCAGCGGTAGTGGCGGTTCCCTTTTTATTTAAAGACAAAATAAACGCCCGGGTAAAAGAAGAAATCAATAACCAGCTAAACGCAAAGGTTGATTATGGCGATTTCAGTCTGTCATTAATTAGGAGTTTTCCGAATTTCTCTTTCTCGCTTAATGACATAAGTGTTGTGGGCATAGATTCATTTAAAGGGGATACGCTTATCTACATGAAGAACTTCAACTTTACGGTAGACCTGATGAGCGTGATAAAAGGAGAGAAATATAAACTGCTCGCGCTTAACCTCATTGAGCCCGATATACATGCGCTGGTCAACTACAACGGCAAAGCCAACTGGGATATTATGAAGAAGAAAGGCGAAACCGCTACGGCAGAAGAAAGTTCAGCCTTCTCGCTTGAGATAAAGAAATACAAAATTGAAAACGGAGAGATTATATATGACGATAAAGCGGGAAACAGCTTCGCACAAATTCACGAACTTAATTTCGAAGGCAGCGGCAACGTAACCGATGCGCTCTACGATTTTGTGACCAAAACAAGTATTGCCGAACTTACTTATAAGAGCGGAGCAGTAGCTTACTTAAGCAAAGCCAAACTGAATGCCGATATGAGTATTTCGGTAGATAATGCCAATAGCAAATACACCTTTAAAGAAAATAATATCAGTCTGAACGACCTAGCATTACAGTTCGATGGTTTTGTGCAAACTAAAAAAGAGGCCACAGCGCTTGATGTAGCTTTCAAATCAAAACAAACTGAGTTCAAGAGCATTCTTTCGCTCATTCCAGCTATTTATAAAAAGGATTTCGACAAGATAAAAACCAGCGGTTCGCTGGCACTCGATGGAAAGGTAAAAGGTGAAATGAAAGGGGAGAGTTACCCTTCGTTCAATCTCAACCTCAAGGTAAACAACGGTATGTTCCAGTATCCAGACCTGCCTGTTGCCGTCCGCAACATCTCTATTGCCTCTAACATCGCTAAACCACAGGGCGGTTTAGATTTAACGGTCATTGACATTTCTAAACTCCACCTCGAAGCAGGCAGCGACCCGATTGATGCGAAGATAAATGTAAGAACACCGGTAAGCGATCCGAATGTGGTGGCGAACATTATCGGCAAAGTTGATCTGTCTACTGTTCCTAAGTTCTATCCGATTGAAGGATTGAAGACTATCTCCGGCTTACTTAACCTGAACCTTGATTTTAAAGGAAAGAAAAGCGATGTAGACAATAAGAATTACGCGGCTATTAAAGCAGCAGGAAATCTCAAGATTACCAACCTTGTTTACGATACTAAAGAAACACCTATGCCGGTTCGTGTAATGGATATGCAGATGACTTTCAATCCGCAGAACGTAACACTCAACAGTTTCTCTTCGGCTATCGGCAGAAGCGATTTCAATGCCAATGGTACCATCGATAACTTTATGGCATATGCCTTCGGCAAAGGCGATTTATTGGGAACCATCAATCTGCGCTCTTCACAGTTTGATGCCAACGAATGGCTAAAGAAAGATGAAACCGCACCGGCTCAAACCAAAGCAGCTGACACCGCAAAGACCGCATACTTTAAAGTGCCCGCGCATATTGATTTTACGGCTAACTCGCAGATAGGCAAGATTCTTTACGAAAAAATTGTTCTTGAAAACGTGAAGGGGCAGATTGTTATTAAGGACGAATCCATTAACCTCAACAATCTTTTCGCCAACCTGTTGGGGGGCAATGCCACTATATCGGCTAAATACGATACCAAAGGGAAATCACATCCGGATGTCACGTTTGCTTACGACATCAATAATTTCGATTTACAGAAAACCTATCAGGCTGTGGGCATGAGCGAAAAGCTGGCACCGGTTATTAAATATGTGCAGGGTAATTTCAGCAGCGATTTAAAAGGCGAAGGTAAACTGAACGAAGATATGAGTGTGGACTACAACTCGCTGAAAGGCGATGGCAAAGTAGAGATACCATCAGCAAAAATTATGGGACTTCCTATTCTGCAAAAGGTAGCTGAAGTAGCCAAGATTCCCGCATTACAAAATCTTGAATTGAAGAACGCGTACACCGTGCTTAAATTCAAAGACGGACGTGTAAATGTCGATCCAACTGATTTGAAATTCGGCAACGGTTATAATGTAAACGTAAAGGGCAGCAACGGTTTCGACCAGAGCATAGATTACGATATGCGTATGGATGTGCCGACCAAAGAGCTTGGTGGTGCCGGTGCAATTGCCCAAAGTTATCTGTCTAAGATACCCGGCTTGGGGGCTAAGGTACCTGATATGCTTAGTTTTACTTTTAAAGTAACGGGCACTACTTCAAAACCGCAGGTGAAGCTTTCGAACGTTGGTGCAGGCGGCGGAGGTTCTTCGGTAAAAGACATGGTCAATACAGCAGTTGAAGACTTAAAAAAGAAAGCTGAAGAAGAGGCAAAAGCCAAAGCAGAGGAATTAAAAAAACAGGCAGAACAACAAGCCCGCGATGCTGTAGATAAAGCAAAGAAAGAAGCCGAACAGCGTGCCAGAGAAGCCGCTGATAAAGCAAAGAAGGAAGCTGAGAATAAATTGAAAGATGTGTTCAAATTTCCACATTAAAACCTCACCGGTATGAAAGAAAAGGAACTTAAGTTTTCGCTGCGTGTTTTCGAAAATGTAAATGAACTTTCAAAAGAAGATGCATTGCTGATGGCAGCTGCAAAAAATGCTTTGAAAGATTCATATTCACCTTATTCAAACTTTAAAGTAGCGGCTACAGTGCTGCTTGCCAATGGCGAAACCCTTACCGGTACCAATCAGGAGAATGCAGCCTTTCCGGTTGGTATTTGCGCAGAAGGAACTGCTTTGAGTGCTGCGTCTGCTTTGTATCCTAATGTGGCTGTTAAGAAAATTGTCATCACGGTAAAAAGTGGAACGCATGTCATAAACCATCCGGTGGCTCCCTGTGGCATATGCCGTCAGCGAATTCTTGAATATGAAACACGTTTCAATAACAACATCGAAATAATTTTGATGGGAGAGGAGGGTGAGGTTTATTCCGTTGCTACGGTAAAAGATATTCTGCCGTTGAATTTTTCAAAAGAAGATTTGTAAAGTATAATCAATATGGCGAACAGAAAAGATAAACTCCATCAGCTCATTCATTCTACCGAGAACGACATTGATAAGATTAATGACTTTTTTGCAGAGAACATTGATGATGATGAGTTACTGACACAGGTGTTGATGCAGGCACAGGATAAGGAAACTACTTTAGGCGACAGGCTTTCAGATAAGGTGGCAGAGTTTGGTGGAAGTTGGTTATTTATTATTGTCTTTTTCGTAATACTTTTCGGATGGATAGTCCTTAACGCTTTTATTCTTGTTCAGCGTGCCTTTGACCCTTATCCTTTTATTCTCATGAATTTAATACTCTCCTGTATTGCGGCTATACAGGCGCCCATTATTATGATGAGTCAGAACCGCAAGGAAGACAAAGACCGTCAGCGCGCGCAGAACGATTACCTGATTAACCTGAAAGCCGAAATGGAAATCAAAAATCTTCAGTTGAACATGAAGAACCTTTTCGAAATTCAGAAGAAACAGATTGAATTGCTGGATGAGTTGAAAAAGAAAAGCTGATTAAGTATGAGCAAACAGATTTCCTCTTTCGAAGAATATAAAACCGTATACAAAAGAAGCATCGCTCAGCCGGAACTGTTCTGGAGTGAAGTTGCGGAAGATTTTCTGTGGAAGAAAAAATGGGATAGTGTTCTTAACTGGAACTTTACTGAGCCAAAAGTGAAATGGTTTGATGGCGCTCAATTGAACATTACTGAAAATTGCCTCGACAGAAACCTCAAAGAAAGAGGAGAGCAAATAGCCATCATCTGGGAGCCAAACGATCCGAAAGAAGAATTCAGAACAATAACTTACAAAGAACTTCATACCGAAGTTTGCCGCTTTGCTAATGCGCTTTTAAGCACCGGTGTGAAAAAGGGTGACTGCGTTTGTATTTATATGCCCATGATACCTGAAGGGGCCATTGCCATGCTGGCATGTGCGCGCATCGGTGCAATTCATTCGGTAGTGTTTGCCGGTTTCTCTGCATCTTCTTTAATTGACCGTATTAACGATTCTCTATGTTCGTTTGTCATCACAGCCGATGCAGTTTATCGTGGGGAAAAGAAAATTGAGTTAAAAAGGATTATAGATGATGCGCTCACACAAACTCCGAGTATTAAAAACTGCATTGTGTTCAATCATCGTAATTCTAATATTGAGATGAAACTAGGCAGGGATTTATGGTGGAACGATTTGATAAAAAATGCAAGTGCAAAGCATGTTGCGGAAAGCATGAATGCTGAAGACCCGCTTTTTATTCTTTATACTTCAGGGTCAACTGGTAAGCCAAAAGGTGTGCTGCATACTACAGCCGGTTACATGGTCTATGTAGGTTATACCTTCAAAAATGTTTTCAATTTTCAGGAGGGCGAAGTGTTTTGCTGTACGGCCGATATTGGCTGGGTTACCGGTCATTCGTATTTGGTATATGGTCCGCTTTTAAATGGGGCGACTACTGTTCTGTTCGAAGGGACTCCCGTTTATCCGGACCACGGAAGATTTTGGGATTTGATAGACAAGCATAAGGTGAATATTTTTTATACCGCTCCTACGGCCATCCGCTCTTTACAGGCTAAAGGAGATGAGATCTTTAGGAACAAGAATCTTTCATCCCTGCGTGTTCTTGGCACCGTTGGTGAACCCATCAACGAAGAAGCATGGCATTGGTATAACGAAAATGTAGGCAAGGACAATTGCCCGATTGTTGATACCTGGTGGCAGACTGAAACCGGTGGTGTTCTGATTTCTCCCATTGCTACTGTTACTCCGCTGAAACCATCTTTTGCCACTTTGCCTTTGCCGGGTGTTCAACCGGTGTTGATGGATGGAAACGGGGAAGAGATTAACGGTAATGGAGTAGAAGGGAACCTCTGTATTAAATTTCCATGGCCGGGTATGGCCCGCACAGTATTTGGTGATCATGAGCGTTTCCGTCAAACTTATTTCAGCACCTATAAAGGATATTACTTTACCGGTGACGGCTGCAAACGCGATGAGGATGGTTATTACCGAATTACCGGAAGGGTGGATGATGTAATTAACGTTTCCGGTCACCGGATTGGTACCGGTGAAGTGGAAGATGCCATTGATGAACATAACATTGTAGTGGAAAGTGCGGTTGTAGGTTTTCCGCACGATATTAAGGGTCAGGGTATATATGCTTTTGTTATCTGCGGCAAACACGTGCACGATGAGGAGACGCTCAGAAAGGAAATACGGGAACACGTAACAAAAGTGATTGGTGCCTTTGCGCGCCCCGATAAAATTCAGGTGGTGAAAGGCTTGCCCAAAACCCGCAGCGGTAAAATTATGCGCAGAATATTGCGGAAGATAGCAGAAGGTGATACATCTAACTTAGGCGATACCACCACTCTTCTTGATCCGTCTGTGGTAGATGAGATTAAAGCAGGTGCTGTTTAAGGGCATAAAAAAACCCCGCAATGTGCGGGGTCCTGATAAAAAGTTCAACTAATATTCAGTTATGCTAACCTAACATTAACTGCATTTAATCCTTTTTTTCCTTCCTGAAGTTCAAAGGTAACTGAATCACCTTCTTTGATTTCGTTTACTAAGCCCGATACATGTACAAAGTATTCTTTGTCTCCATCGTTGTCTTTAATAAATCCAAATCCTTTTGCGTTGTTGAAAAACTTAACTGTTCCTGTTGCCATAAAAATTTATTGTTTTAATTAATGCGCGAATGTAATCTAATTAAAATGGAAAACAGTTATTTCTTTAAAATGATTTAAAGTGAGTTTTTGAATGATATATTTGCAACAGGTGCCAAACCGTCATGCAGACTATGTAAAAGGAGTTTGTATGAAGCGCGGGCAGCAGCGAAAGTTGTTGCCCTTTTTATTTAATCTTAACACCCTCGGGAATGTCAAATTCATTTTTCCGCACCATATAGTTCTCATCAATAAAGACTGCATACTCCTCTACATTCTTTGTTGTGCTGGTTCCAATCACCTCCTTTTTAATCGGGATCCGGTTCCAGTACCACGTTCTTAGCGAACCAAATACTTCCACAATTGTGCAGGGACGATCTAATACAACATCTGTTCCGGCAATCACCTGACCGGGCCGCAACGCATCTAAATTAAGTGGCAACGTTTCGCTTCTACTTATCTTAAATCCGGTTCCATCATCAAGATTTATTTTATACATGAAGCCCGCTTTCTTAATAATCATTTCATGAATCGTGTCACCGGCATTCCGTTCACTATTTTTGATGTTGAGGCTCATGATAGTATTGCTGATCATTTTCTCCTCTCTGCCGTAATTATCGAAGATCACAATTTTCTGCCCCTGTTGAATGCCATTAAAAAACTGGTAAATGATTTTGCCCGACTTAGTATCATATGGTGCAGGGCCGCTATTGAGCGAGTCTGTCTGACAAACTACTGTGAGTGAGTATATACTAAGGAGGATAATGGAAAGGATATTTTTCATTTGATGTTTATACAAGACCGTGTTGATTTTGCGTTTTCAAACGTATTCTATTCAAGCTGAATTTCAAAACTAATTAGGCACATCCATTTATCCGCTTTTGCAAAACACCTAACCAATGTTACTTTCGCCCCCCGATGAAATTTCCCGCTTCAAGTATTGCTGAACTGAATCAAGTTCTTACTTCGCCTAAAAAAATAGTGATTGTTTCTCACCGCAATCCCGATGGCGATGCACTGGGGGCTTCGCTTGGCTGGAAATTCTTTTTAGAGAAACTGAATCACGAGGTAAGTTTTATTTCGCCCAATGCTTTTACACAAAACTTAAAATGGATTCAGGGCACAGAGGATATTATGGTGCATGAAAATGATATAGGACGGAAATTGTGTGATGCAAAAATTAAAAGTGCTGATCTGATTTTCTGTCTGGACTTTAATGCGCTTTCACGACTGGAGGGTTTGGGTGAAGTAATCAGGAATGCTCCGGCATACAAAGTGGTTATTGACCACCATCAGCAGCCCGAAGATTTTGCTTCGCTTTTATTCAGCGATGTAAAGTATTGTTCTACTGCCGAAATGGTTCATGACATAATTCTTGATTTAGATAAGACAGATTTAATAGACCAGCGCATTGCCGAGTGTCTTTATATAGGATTAGCCACCGACAATGGTTTCTTTCAGTTCAACAACACTACACCAAATGCTTTGCGTGTGGCGGCATCGTTGGTAGAGAAAGGAGCCAAGCCCGAATATGTAAGCGAGAAAGTGAATAATGTTTTCCGCGAAACACGTCTTCGCTTTTTCGGATACTGCCTGAGCGAGAAGTTAAAATTGGTGAACAACGGCACCGTGGCTTATATGTTGGTTACACAAGCCGAAATAAAAAAATTTAATTTGCAGGCAGGTGACAGCGAGAGTTTGGTGAACTATCCATTTAAGATTGAAGGGGTGCAGGTAAGCGCCTACTTTAGCGAAGAGCCGGATAGAATAAAAATTTCGTTCCGTTCAAGAGGAGTGGTAGATGTAAACACTTTTGCACGAACC
>CAIYOV010000103.1 GCA_903927935.1 uncultured Bacteroidota bacterium
CATCTTCCATTAAACTGGCAACTGTTGCCAACTTAAAAGTTGAACCCGGTTCAGTTGTTTCGCCTACTGCATAGTTTTGAATCTCTCCGTAAGAAGAATCTTTTACTATGCCAAGATTAGCCATGGCTTTAATCTTACCGGTCTTTACTTCCATCAGCACTACACAACCGTGTGCTGCTCCATGATGAGAAAGCGCTCGTAGTAAGGCATCTTCCGCCACATCCTGTAATTCTATGTCAAGGGTGGTATAAATATCCTTACCCGGTTGCGGAACAATTTCTTCTCTGCTATCAAGCGGAATGGTAACACCTCCCGAAATTTTCTGCACCATCACCGTGCCTTCTTTTCCTTTCAGTTCAGTATTATAATTTCCTTCTAAGCCGACTTTTACTTTTCCCGAATCACTTACAAAACCTATGGTTCTTTCTGCTAATCCGTTGAAAGGTTTTAAGCGTTTATCAATCTGCACTTCCCACATGCCGCTTTTGTAACGACCATCACGAAACATGGGGAACTTCTTCATCTCCGCCATTTGATTGTAACTCACATTGCGTTTCAATAAATAGTAACGGGTTTTCTTTTTGCGTTCGAACCACAATTCCTTTTTGTATTGTGCAGCATTTTTTTCAGGGAACATTGAAGACAGACAAATTGCTAACGAATCAACGTTCTCTCTAAAGATTTCGGGATGCGCGTAAGTGGGTTTAAAATCAATACGGATATCGAATGTTGGAAGTGTAGTTGCCAGTAAGCGCCCATCTTCACTGTAAATATTTCCGCGCTCTGCTAAAATTGTCTTTGGGAAAATTGTCAAAGAATCTGCCAACGAACGGTAGTAATCACCCTGCGCAGTTTGTATATAAAACGCGCGACCGATAATTGCCATGCCCAGTAAGAAAATAAACGCGAAGCCCAGATAAGCTCTCAGTAAGATTTCGCGTTTTTTGTTGGTTGCCATAGTAGATTTTCGACAATACTTTATACTCCCGAATTTCGGTGGCTACTCATCCGGTCCCTGTTCAAGGAGATTTTTTTCAGGAGATGAGCTTTCACTTTGTTCAGCATCTTTAATTTTTCTTTACTTCTATTTTATAAGGGGGAATCCTCAGTTCCTTTAGCCCCTGTGTACCCACCAGCTTTGCAACTTCACTTTGCTTGCTTTTTTGCATTAAGCTGCTTGCAGTTGTCATGTATTGCCAGCGTAATTGTTTTACTTCTCTTTCTGTTTTGGTGATGTTGCGCGCATAGTTTTCTGCCATGTGATTGTTTGCAATGTGCAAAGCCGCCAGCACCACCAGGAACAACACAAACGGCATATTAAACAGCACTTTCTTCAGACCGGTTTCACCGGCGGCATCGAACTTGCCCAACAGAGAAGTAAAACCTTTAGCTGGTTTTTTCTCCGGTTGTTGTTCTGCTGTTTCGTTTATGCTTTGTTCCATTTTTATTATCTCTTCTTTCTCAGATTGTAATAGAAAAATTGAATAGAAGGTAAACCACTACAAGTCATTCCGCCTACAACTTCCCAACCATCGTTCTGCATTTTGTTTACTTTCTTAATTAAAGGATTCATACTTACTCCCCAAAGGTTTCCTTCTAATTCTTCTCTCTCAACATCGTACTGCTCAGCCTTATCTCCATTAATAGAGATGTAGATGTGGCTCTTAGGCGTATCGTACCGATAACCTACAACTGCTAAATCGTACTTATCCTGTGCTTTTAATCCAGCGAATGCTGCCAATACAAGTAGCATGGTTACAATTGGTTTCATTTTTTTTATGGTTTTTTGGTTTTGTAATCGTTTTAAATTTTTTCTGCCACTCTCAACTTTGC
>CAIYOV010000104.1 GCA_903927935.1 uncultured Bacteroidota bacterium
CTGAGTCCTTATTTTTTCGTAAAAGAAATTCATCAGGCACTTTTGGTATCGGTAGCGGTTACCCTTGTTGCCCTCTTCATTTTTGGATTTTTAAAAGCTAAAGCTATTGGTCAGCCAACCTGGACGGGGGCTATTAAAACTACCATTATAGGTGCACTGGCTGCCGGTGCAGCTTTTGGCATAGCAAAACTTATTCAGGCATAGTAAAATATTATTTTCGCCTCTCAATTTTTTAAACCATGAGCAAAGTAAAAGTTGGTTTGGTACAAATGAGTTGTGTGAAAGAAGCACAACCGAATCTGGATAAAGCAATCACGGGAATTCGCGAAGCAGCCAAAGGCGGAGCGCAGATTATTTGTTTGCAGGAACTCTTTACCTCACTTTATTTCTGCGATATAGAAGATTACGAAAACTTTAGACTGGCAGAAGCAATTCCGGGCCCATCAACCGATGCCCTTTCACAAATTGCGAAAGAATTGAACGTGGTAATCATCGCATCGCTCTTCGAAAAAAGGACAAGCGGAATTTATCACAATACCACAGCTATTTTAGATGCTGACGGAAGTTATCTTGGCAAGTATCGCAAAATGCATATACCGGATGATCCGGCTTTCTTCGAAAAATTTTATTTCACCCCGGGTGACCTTGGCTACAAAGCTTTCGAAACAAAGTATGCAAAAATTGGTGTCCTCATTTGCTGGGACCAATGGTACCCGGAAGCAGCGCGCATTACAAGTTTGATGGGTGCGGAAATTCTTTTCTATCCAACCGCCATTGGCTGGGCAACTGCACAGGACGATAAAACAAATCAGGAACAATACAATGCCTGGCAAACTATTCAACGGTCGCATGCAGTTGCAAACGGGGTGCATGTAGTGAGTGTGAACCGTGTTGGGTTAGAGCAAAATGGATTGATGAAATTTTGGGGTGGAAGTTTTGTGAGCAATCCATTCGGCAATTTGCTTTATCTCGCTTCACATGACAAAGAAGAGAATGCTGTGGTTGAAATTGATTTGCAACAAACTGATTTTTACCGAACCCACTGGCCATTTATGCGCGACCGAAGAATTGATTCTTACGAGCCGATTACAAAGCGCTTTTTAGACGAAGAGAAATGACATTAGAAATAAAAACTCCGCGCCAATCAGGTTTTTCTTTCCCTGCTGAATTTGCAAAGCAGCGTGCCATGTGGCTTTCGTGGCCACATAAAGAAGCAAGCTGGCCCGGAAAAATTGAAACGATATTTCCGGTGTATTCGCAATTTATTAAACTGGTTGCCGAAGGTCAACGGGTTTGCATAAACGTAGCGAACGAAAAAATGAAAGCGTTTGCCATTTCAAATCTGAAAAGAGTAGAGGCTGATTTATCTCAAATAGATTTTTTCTTTCATCCCACCAACGATGCCTGGTGCCGTGACCACGGACCTGCTTTTGTTGTGAATGCAGTAACAAAAGAGAAAACAATTGTTGACTGGGATTACAATGCATGGGGCGATAAATATCCTCCCTACGATTTAGATGATGTAATTCCAACTTTGATTGGAGAGAAATTAAACCTGCCGGTGTTCTATCCTAAAATAATAATGGAAGGTGGAAGTGTGGAGTTTAACGGAAGGGGAACTTTGCTTACTACTACTTCATGTTTGCTGAATAAAAACCGCAATCCAAATCTGTCACAAAAGGAAATTGAAAAATATCTAATCGATTATTACGGAGTAGAAAATGTGCTTTGGCTGGGTGATGGAATTGTAGGCGATGATACAGACGGACACATTGATGACTTAACTCGTTTTGTGAATGAAGACAGCGTTGTAACTGTTGTTGAAGAAAATAAGAGCGATGAAAACTACGAGCCGCTGCAAGAGAATTTAAAAATGCTTTCAACCATGCGCTTAGAAAATGGCAAACAGATGAACATCATCGAGTTGCCTATGCCGCATAAGATTATCTACGAAGACCAGCGTTTGCCAGCTTCTTATGCGAACTTCTACATCGCCAATAAATATGTAGTCGTTCCCACTTTCCGCGATTCTAAAAACGATACGCGTGCGCTCGACATTCTTCAGAAATGTTTCGTTGATAGAAAAGTAGTCGGCTTAGATTCAACCGATTTAATCTGGGGGCTTGGAAGTTTTCACTGCCTAAGCCAACAAGAACCGGAAGTATAGAAAAGAAAAATTACACTCTCACTTTTATCAGCTGTTTATCGTGCTTCACTTCGTCCATTTCAATTTTGCTGATAATCTCGTACATAATTTCGGTGGTTCCTGCACCCATGGTCATTAAGCGGATATCGCGGAACGAACGGGCAATGCCGTAGTCTTCCATGTAACCCCAACCACCGTGAATCTGCAATGCTTCATTAATAACATTGAAGGCTTCTTCGCAAACAAAAGCCTTTGCCATAGAAATAATTTTGTAAGCCCCCGGACCATATTCAATAAATTCTGCCACGGCACGATAGGCCATAGATTTACATGCCTCAGAGGTTACCGCCATCTTGGCAATCTTATGACGTAGTACCTGAAACTTGGCAATAGGTCTGCCAAATGCTTCGCGCTCATGCATATAACGTTTTGCTTTTTCTGTAGCTTGGTGAGCAGAAGCCGCACCGGTTATAGAAGCAATTAATCGTTCTTCCTGAAAATTGCTCATGATATAATAGAAGCCGAAATCTTTTTCGCCAAGCAAAGCACTCTTGGGCACTTTGCAGTTTTCAAAAAATAGTTGACCGGTGTCGCTGCTGTGCATTCCTAATTTGTTGTGAATGGAATTTGCTGTAAAACCCGGAGTATCTGTATCAAATAATAAAAGAGAAAGTGTGTGGCCCTCTCCGGTGCGAACTGCCAGCACTATAAAATCTGCCATGGTTCCGTTGGTGATAAACATTTTTGATCCGTTAACCAGATAGTGATCGCCTTTATCCTCAGCAGTTGTTTTTATTCCGCCTACATCGCTGCCCGCTCCGGGCTCGGTAATTCCTAATGCAGCTACTTTTTCTCCTTTTAATGCCGGAACCAAATACTTTTGTTTTTGCTCCTCGGTACCTAAAGCCAGCACCACCGGTAAAGGCAAATAGGTGTGCGCGTAAAGCGACATGGCCAGGCCGCCTATATTCGCCTTGGTCAATTCTTCACTAATAGCTACAGCACTCCACATATCCATTCCGCTGCCTCCGTATTCTTCGGGAAAAGAAACTCCGAAAAATCCCTGAGCTCCCATTTTGCGAAACACTTCGCGTTCACAGATTTTATTTTCTTCCCAGTTTTTCACATTAGGCGCAATTTCAGTTTCAACAAACTGACGGAATGATTGGCGAAGTAATTCGTGTTCCGCTGTAAATGGATTGGTAGACATATTTTCGATTTTGCTTTTTAAAAGTGAGGTTGTGAATGTAAAAAGCAATTTTCAATAGCCAAGTTTGATTTTGTGTTTGTCGGTTTATATTCGCACACTTAACAAATCGAGAAAATATGGGACGCGCATTCGAATTCAGGAAAGAAAGAAAGTTTAAAAGATGGGGTGCCATGGCCAAAGCCTTTACCCGTATTGGAAAAGATATTGCTATTGCTGTAAAGGCAGGTGGCGGTGACCCCGATTCTAATGCGCGCTTGCGCGCCCTGATGAATAATGCAAAGGCCGCTAATATGCCTAAAGCAACTGTTGAGGCCGCCATCAAAAAAGCTACATCAAAAGATACTGCGGGCTACGAGGAACATACTTACGAAGGCTACGGAGCACATGGTGTGGCCATTGTGGTAGATACCGCTACAGACAATACCACCAGAACCATTGCTAACCTTCGAACAATTTTTAATAAGAATAACGGAGTGATAGGCACCAGCGGCTCAGTGGAATATATGTTTAAGAAAAAAGCCATGTTCAAATTCAATAAAGGAAATTGGAATGTGGAAGAGCTTGAACTGGATTTGATTGATGGCGGCTTAATTGAAATTACCGAGGAAGAAGGATTGGTGACTGCTTATGCAGAGTTTACAGATTTTGGAAACCTTGCCAAAGCGCTCGAAGCAAAAGGAATTGAAGTTACTGAATCGGGCTACGACAAAACGCCTGATTTCTATAAAGAGTTAAGCGATACCGAAGCAGAAGAAGTTATCAAGCTGATTGAAAAATTAGAAGAAGATGACGATGTGCAGCTGGTGTTTCACAACATGAAATAGCCGCTCAGCTACTTAAATAAATTACATCCTAAATATTTTGCTAAACCTTCGGCACCCCAACGCATCACTACATCGTGATTCCATTCAAATATAGGTTTCATAACAGGTGTCAGAAAATTCATAACCGGTGAGTTTGTTTTTACCACCCAAAAATATTTGACTATTGTCTTTCCGTTTTCATGTTCAAAAACCCAGGTGCCTCTGCCTTCTAATTCACCAACAGTTGTGCCCACCACTTTTTTAAGCGGCTCTACTTCCAGTACCGTTCCGGTATAAGTGAGTGAATACGGAAGCACGCTTCTGGTTTTAAATTTCTTTACAGCACCTACTCCAAGTGCATCTCCTTTCCTGATTGTCTGTACTTTGCTTTGGCCTTTCCACCACAAATGATAATTATCGGCATCGTGAATAGCGTTGTAAACTTTTTCGAGGGGCGCATCGAATTTC
>CAIYOV010000105.1 GCA_903927935.1 uncultured Bacteroidota bacterium
ATGCTTGGCTCTGTATTCGTTAGCATAATCGGAGAGATGACTCTTGGTAATCAAACTTATAGTAATGGGGGCAAGTTTCTCGGGCTCTATGGCTACATCGGGGTCAATACCTCCGCCATCGTAAACTGTTCTTCCGTTCTTTTTGGTTTTGAATGCCACCTTTAGTGAATCCGAAATTCGTTTCGCACTTCCGTCTCCGTTCCGCTCGGCATAATTAATTGCCTGAATACAACGACCGGACGGAATGTAATACTTAGCGGTTGTCACTTTCAGTTTTGCATTGAACGGAAGCGAACGGGTTGACTGCACCAAACCTTTACCAAAAGTTTTTTGCCCGACTATCACAGCACGGTCTAAATCCTGCAATGAACCGGATACAATTTCGGCAGCCGAAGCAGAACCGCCATCGGCAAGTACCACCACCGGTATTTTTAAATCAACCGGGTCGTTAACGGAAGGGAAATTTTTATTCCATTCATCAGTTTTTCCTTTCGTAAAAACAATATCAATGTTCTTGTCAACAAAAACATTCGCCACATTAATAGCTTCGTTGAGCAAACCACCGGGGTTACCGCGCAAATCAAGAATTACTCCCTTCAATTTATTTTTCGATTCAAGCGTAAGCAGGGCATTCTTTACTTCTGCACCGGCCCGGTCAGTAAAACTTGAAAGGTGTATGTAGCCTACTTTATCATCTACCATTCCAAAATAAGGCACATTCTTAATCTTGATTTCCTCCCGCGTCATCTTCACCATCATCTCCGTTTCGCTGCCATCGGCCTGCATTCTTTTAATCTTCACGTTTACATCCGTACCGGGTTTGCCTTTCAGCATAGCACTCACCTCATCGGTGCGATAATTCTTCGCACTCTTGCCATCCACTTCAATTATTTTATCACCGGAGCGCAGTCCCACTTTAGCTGCCGGGAAGCCCTCATACGGCTCAGTAACAGTTACCCACTCTCCCCGTGTGCCAATTACCGCACCTATGCCACCATACTTACCGGTGGTCTGCTGACGGTAATCGTCCATATCTTCTTCGGGAATATAATCCGTATACGGGTCAAGTGATTCCAGCATTTCGTTGATACCCGCGTGCATCAGTTTTTCAGGATTGAGCGTATCAACGTAATACGTGTTGAGCTCTTTGTAAAGTGTGGTAAAAATGTCGAGGTTCTTGGTTATCTCGAAATACGAAGGACTCGTGGTAAACGCTATGGGAACAAACGCCACAATTACAATCGCACCTATCACTAAAAACTTTTTCAATCCCGTCATTACTGTAAACATAAATTTTAACGCCGAGATATTGAAATTGTTGCCCGCTACGATAAGCGATTTACAATATTTTTTGAAATGCAACACAAAAGCTGAAACACCGGACTGAAATTATGTTAGGTTTAAATTATGAATCTGCTGTTTGATTTTTTAAAGCACTTGCAGGAAACTGAAAAGAAAAAACTGAAAGAACTTTCTGTAAAAGGCAGAAGTGCGCAGGTATGGGCGATGATGAATCAACAGGCTCAACGAATGGAATTTGACCGGAAGCGTATTGAAACTACGCTGAAGATTTCTTCCGCTCACTTCGATAAAATTACTTCACAGCTTCTCTCGAAATGCTATGAGCTTTTGTTTGGTGCAAATAGTTTGGAGCTGCTTTCGTTTTTGAGCCAACGCGCAACTTTTGTAAAACATTTCTACCAGGAAATGAAAAGGCAGATGGCTTATGCCGAAAAAACTTTGAGCAAGAAACAATTGGCCGGATTCTACAAAGCGAACGTCAACTTTATTCACTTCAACATGCCCATCATTCATAAAGATGAAATGGTTTTGCGAATGCTGGCAGATAAATATCTGGCGATTGAAAAAACCCGTAATGCAAAACTTTTGATTGAATGCAAACTGATGTATGTGCAGATTGACAAATTATTTGCCGCGGCTTTAATCAGAGAAAAATCGGTTGAACAGAAAAAGAAAATCGATGCATTGGGGAAATTGCCTGATAATGCCGATGAAGAACTTGCTTTTGCGTATTACTGGCTGAAAATTTATTTCAATAATGCCATTGAAGATTTTAGGGAATCATTAGCAGTTACTTCAGAAGCGCTTACAGTGCTTAAAAAATATGAAAGCGAACAAAATCAGTTTCAGGTTTTGCGCATTGAATTAAAGCAGGCAGAGTTGCTTTACTACCTCAGCCGGTTTGAGGAATCGTTTCAAATCTTTGAGCAGTGGATGAAAATACCGCAGGCAGAAAAACTTCCTGACCACAGTTATTATGCTACTAAGTATTTGCAGATTTGTTTAATCACCACTCACCTTGATGAGGCGAAAAAGATTTTAGAATCAAAGCAAACATTGCCATTGCAACATCTTCGGGAAGTTTTGTTGCCGCGCGATATTATTTCGTTTGCCAAATATTATTTGTTCAGTGAGCGCTACGAAGAAGCTTTTGATTTTATTCAACTCGGCTTTGAGAAAAACCCGAAAGGGAAATATTTTCAGTATGAAGTAGAGTTGCGAAATCTGCAGACAGCATATTTCTTTCTCACCAATCAAAAGAAACTCGCGGTGCAGATGTGTAACAAACACATCAAATATCTGCGCTCACACGGATACGGTGTCAAGCAAAGCGACTTCCCTTTTTTCTATGTGCTGACCAAAGCGATGTTTGAAAAGAAAAAGCGCAGCAAAGCATTATCGCCAAAAGAAAATGAAATGCTGCAACGCTATCAGTTCGGTAGTTATGCTGTGTATGGCAAGTTGCTTATGAGAATGTTAGAGACCTAACTCTTCCCTCAAATACTTTGCGGTAAAACTCTCTTTCACCATCGCTACTTCTTCCGGTGTGCCGGTGGCAATTATATTTCCTCCGCGGAAACCACCTTCAGGACCGATGTCAATAATGTGGTCGGCAACTTTAATTACATCGAGGTTGTGTTCAATAACCAAAACCGTGTTTCCCTTTTCAACTAAGCGGTTCAACACATCTAGAAGCACACGAATGTCTTCGAAGTGAAGACCGGTAGTTGGTTCATCAAGAATGTAGAATGTTTTGCCCGTATCCTTTTTCGAAAGTTCGGCAGATAGTTTTACGCGCTGTGCTTCTCCTCCAGATAATGTAGTTGAAGATTGTCCCAATCTTAAATAACCAAGACCCACATCATTCAGCGTTTTTAGTTTCGGATAAATGTTTGGAATGCTTTCGAAAAATTCAAGTGAATCTTCCACCGTCATGTTCAGCACATCGCTGATTGATTTTCCTTTGTAGCGAACTTCCAGTGTTTCGCGGTTGTAGCGTTTGCCGAAACATTTTTCGCATTGCACTTCCACATCGGGCAGAAAGTTCATTTCAATAATCTTCATTCCACCGCCTCCACATTCTTCGCAGCGTCCGCCTTTTACGTTAAACGAAAATCTTCCCGCTGCATATCCGCGGATTTTCGCTTCAGGCAATTGTGCAAACAGTTTTCTTATTTCATCAAACACCTTAATGTAAGTAACCGGATTGCTTCGTGGTGTCCGGCCAATAGGCGACTGGTCAATTTCAATTACCTTATCAATCTGGTTTAATCCTTCAACGCTGTCGTGCTTCAGTGGTTTATATTTGCCGTTGTAAACGTAGTTATGCAGAACGGGATAAAGCGTTTCGTTAATCAATGAACTTTTGCCGCTGC
>CAIYOV010000106.1 GCA_903927935.1 uncultured Bacteroidota bacterium
TACTATCTTTAAAATATAATTTGATTTATGCAGCAATACATGGTGGATATTACTTTGCCCGAAGACCTTACTCAGGATTTTATTGAACTGATACCTCAGCAACGTGCTTTTATCAATAAAATGTTTGAACGCGGAATAATTATCAGCTATTCGCTTACTCTCGACCGGTCTAAACTTTGGGTTACTTTTTATTCAGCTACTCAGGATGATGTGGAGCGTGTTATCCGCAAATTCCCGATTGCCGATTACATCACTTACAGAATTCATGAACTGGCTTTTCACAACAGTTTAAGCACAGTGCTTCCGGCAGTTAGTTTGAATTGAGTTTAGTTCCGCGTAAGAACTCTTCTACACTCATTTTCTTTTTGCCTTCTAACTGACATTCCTTAACCTCAATAGCTCCGTTAGTGCAAAAGAAACGCAGATAAGTTTTGCCATCGGTTTCGTATGAACCTGTAGCAGCGTTTGAAGACGATATGCTTTTACCTGCTTTATAAATCTTAAACATCTTGCCATCCAGCGTGGTATAAGCGGCAGGATAAGGGCTTAAGCCCCGAATGAAATTATAGATATGGTCAGCATCTTTACTCCAGTCAATCTTGCAGGTTTCTTTAAATATTTTAGGAGCATGTTTTATATCGGTAATATGGTCTTGCGGAATCTGAGGGTAGTTACCTTCGGCAATAGCATCTACTGTTTTGCGCAACACACCGGCACCAAGCTGCATCAGTTCAGCATACAGTTCTCCTACATTCTCATCTTCGCGTATCGCAATCTTTTCCTGAAAAATAATTTTACCGGTGTCTATTTCCTGCTGAATAAAGAAAGTGCTTACACCGGTTTCTTTCTCGCCATTGATAATAGCCCAGTTGATAGGCGCAGCACCACGGTATTGCGGCAGGAGAGAAGCATGCAGATTAATGGTGCCCATAGGCGGCATACTCCAAACCACTTCGGGCAACATGCGGAAAGCTACCACCACAAACAAATCAGCATTAAGGGCTTTTAGTTCATTAAGGAAACCTTCGTTCTTCAACTTCTCTGGCTGAAGAATATGCAGCGCATGTTGTTTGGCGCATTTCTTTACATCGCTTTCATTCAACTGCATGCCTCTGCCTGAAGGTTTATCGGGTGCAGTTACAACACCGATAACTTCGTGTTCAGAGTTCACCAATACTTCTAACATCGGCACGGCAAACTCCGGTGTACCCATAAAAACTATTCGCAGCTTCATCATCATTCAAAGTCTTTATACAGCAAATATTTCTTCCGCATCTTTTTGTATTCGTCTAAACCGTTCTTCCAGCTTGCTTTAATTTCTGTTTCTGATTTGCCGGTAATAATCTGTTTTCTCAATTCATCGGTTCCTGCCAGTTTATCAAAGAAACCATTCGCCAGAAAGTATTTAACGGTATCAGGAAATGTAGCGTATGTTTTTAGCAAGTAAGAAAGGTTGATTTCTCCTTTCGAGGTATTCACTCTGCGCAAATCCCATCCAAAACAAACCTGATTAATATGAGGAGGATTCTTTGCTCCAAGTTTGCTTTGTGGGGTAAAAGAAAAATTGCGAACGGTTATCTGTGGCGCACCAATCATTTGAAAAGGATAATCGGTTCCTCTTCCAACTGAAATATCTGTGCCTTCAAAGTAACAGATAGAAGCGTAATTGTAAACCGCCATATCGTTTGGCAAATTAGGCGATGGCTTTACCGGTAAACTGTAATGCATGGTGCGATTGTAATTTAAACATTCAATCACTTTTAAATTACACTGCGTTGCGTTCGGCAACCACTTTTCTCCGTTTACCATTTGGGCATATTCTCCAACCGTTAAACCATGAACCACCGGTATAGGGTCAACACCCACAAACGATTGGAATTCTTTTTTAAGCACAGGGCCGTCTATATACCAGCCGTTAGGGTTGGGGCGGTCAAGCACGATCAGCTGTTTGTTGTTATCGGCACATGCTTCCATTAAATAATGAAGTGAAGAAATAAAAGTATAGAAGCGTGCACCAACATCCTGAATGTCAAATATCATCACATCCACATCTTTCAAATCTTCTGCAGATGGTTTTTTCTTATCGCCATACAGCGAAATGATTTTGATTTTTGTTTTGGCATCAACACTATCGCGCACATGCTCACCCGCATCGGCACTTCCTCTGAAACCATGCTCCGGTGCAAATATTCTTTTGATGTTGATTTTGTATGTAAGAAGCGTATCCACCAAATGAGATGAACTAACCATCGAAGTCTGATTGACTAGCAGAGCTACCCTCTTATCTTTTATTAAAGGAAGAAGAATATCTAAGCGTTCGGCACCGGTGATGATGTTTGTTTGTTGTTTGTTGTTTATGGTTTGTTGTTGAGGAATGACAGTATTGTTTTGCGAACTGCAATTGTTCAGAAGAAAGAATGAGAAAAAAGCGATTCCCAATTTTATTTTTGTCATTAATACAAACATTCAACTTTAAATACTAATCTCAAACTTAAACCAATAGTAAACTGTAAACCGCCAACTGTCAACTTGAACTTAGAACTATTCATTGTCCGTAAAATTGCCTTCAGCAGCCGAAAGAGTTTTTCCTCTTTCATTATCCGTATTGCAATAGCAGCAGTAGCGCTTAGTTTAAGCACCATGATAATTACCACCAGCATGGTGAATGGATTTCAGAAAGAGATCCGAAATAAAGTATTGAGTTTTTGGTCGCACTTAGAAATTGTTCCCTTCTCGCTCACTAATTCATTGCAGGAACAAGGCATCTATCGTTATCAGGATTTTTATACCGACAAAAAAATAATACCCGAAGCACAGCACATTCAGGTAACTGCACTAAAAGGCGGCTTGCTGAAAACGAACGATGAGTTTGAAGGCATTGTGTTGAAAGGAGTGGGAGATGACTTTCAGTGGAAAAACATGCTGCCGTATCTGAAACAGGGAGAGAAGATAAACGTGGGCGAAGAGAATTCACAACAACAGATTCTAATTTCGAAAGCAACTGCCGACCGGTTGATGCTGAAGCTGGGTGATAAAGTGATTGTTTCTTTTATGGGAAGAAGTATCCGTAACCGTCCGTTTAAAGTGCGCGGCATTTTTGAAACCGGTATGGAAGAGTTTGATAAGAAATATGCGATGGTCGACATTGGTGTTATTCAGGACTTGAACAATTGGGGTAAAGATACAGTAGGTGGCTTTGAAGTTTTTCTAAAACAGGAAAACCTTTTTAAAAATAGGGGCCGCTCCTATTTTCTTACACTTTTTGGCGGACTGCTGAGTGAAGAAAAGTTTGCTGAATTAAAACGCGACCCGCTGGAGAACATTGGTGAGCAGGTATACGCTCGCATGAATAATCCGAAACTCGATGTGCAGACTATCAAGAGCATCAGCCCCGGAATATTTGACTGGTTGGATTTGCAAACCATGAACGAACTCATCATTCTTTCGCTCATGATTATTGTGGCTGCTATCAATATGATTACGGCATTGCTAATTCTTATTCTTGAACGCACCAACATGATTGGTATTATGAAATCACTGGGTGCTGATAATATTTCTATACGCAGAATATTTCTTTACTACAGTGCGGTGATTATCGGTATTGGCTTGCTGGCGGGAAATGTTTTCGGTATAGGTTTGTGTTTATTGCAAAAGTATTTTCATCTCATCACTCTGCCGCAGGAAAGTTACTACCTTTCGTATGCACCGGTAGATATAAGCTGGAGTTGGATTGCTACGCTGAACATCGGAACCATTCTGTTCACATTATTGCTGCTGATAGTTCCTTCTATGCTGGTTTCGAAAATATCACCGGTTAAGGCTATCCGATTTGAATAATCAGGTAACGCTTCCTACAATTATCCCAACAGCAAAAAGAATAGAGAAGATAAATGTGCCGATGGCAAGTTGCTTGAGCAGCGGGTCAAATTCTTTCGGGTCTTCAATTCTGCTAACCGTTGCAAGATGTTTGCGGAAAAGCGGAATAGTGATGATGAAGAGGAACTGCATGCTGCCGGTAAAATTCAGTATTACGTAAACAATGGCTGCAGTAAATCCAAGAATGATCAGGGCTGTGTGATATTTTTTTGCATTCTCAGTTCCAATCTTTACCACTAGTGAATTCTTTCCTGCCCTGGCATCGCTTTCTCTGTCGCGGAGGTTGTTGAGGTTTAATACACCTGAAGCAAATGACCCGATAGTAAATGCCGGAAGAAAAACCGAGTAATGAAACTGATGCGCCATCAGGTAATAACTTCCACACACGCCTACAATACCAAAAAAGAGTAACACAAACACATCACCTAAACCCATGTAGCCGTAAGCGCCTTTGCCAACTGTATATTTTATTGCCGCTGCAATTGCTGCAAAACCAAGCAGTAAAAAAAAGATACCATAGCCAACATTCATTCCTCTGGTAGCTTCGTTCACGAGTGCGCTGCCCACTATTAAGCAAAGCACAACAGTTATCCAGATGCCTCTTTTTATTTCGGTAAACGATAAGAGCCCCTGCTGCACGGCACGCTTGGGACCAATGCGCTCATCGTTGTCGGTTCCTTTTTCGCTGTCGCCATAATCGTTGGCGAGGTTGCTGAGTATTTGCAGCAGGAGAGTAGTACCCAGACACAGTGCGAACACCAGCCAGTTAAAATTGGCGCGGTTGTCGACAAAGGCAATGGAGCTACCGGTAATGATGGAGGAGAATGCCAGCGGAAGGGTTCGTAAACGAAATGCGTAGAGCCAGCTTTTTAGTTTGGTCACTTCTTGGCTTTCAGTTCCTGGGTATAAAAATGACCGGTTACCTGCAGGTAGCCGAGTATGAGGTGCACCACACTTTCTATTTTCTTTTTTGGCAACATCACTTCGAAGTTGTGGCGCAGTTGATCAACTACATGCTCTACCAGTTCTTCTTCTTTGATGAGTTCACCGGCACGGCCATCCCATTTTTCGATAAAAGCATTGAGGATGGTGTAGGCTTCGTCTTCCGAAATGTGAAAGGTAAGGTGCTTGTAAACATATTTTACAGTATCGTAATAGTCGGGCTTATCTAAATGCGGAGGATTCCATTTATCTAATATGAGTGCCATATGGTTGCCAAAGTAAATAGAAATTGGGGAATGGGCAATAGGCGAACCGCAATAGGTGCAATAAATCACGCGTTTTGCATTACTAACAGAGTGTTAATCATTAATTCAGTATTTCCCTTGGTGTTTATTCGAATCGGAATAAATTTGCGAAACCCTATTAATCAATGGCCAAGTATATTTTTGTAACAGGCGGTGTTACATCCAGTTTAGGAAAAGGAATTTTTGCCGCCTCTCTCGCCAAACTTTTACAAGCAAGAGGCTACCGAGTAACCATCCAGAAATTCGACCCCTACATTAACGTTGACCCGGGAACGCTCAACCCTTACGAACACGGTGAATGTTATGTAACCGAAGACGGTGCCGAAACCGATTTAGACCTCGGGCACTACGAGCGATTTCTGAACATTCCCACTTCACAGGCTAACAATGTTACCACCGGTCGCGTTTATCAAACCGTGATTAATAAAGAGAGGGAAGGAGCCTACCTCGGAAAAACTGTGCAGGTAATTCCCCACATCACCGATGAAATAAAACGCAGAATGTTACTGCTCGGTCAAACCGGTGAGTACGATATTGTGATAACCGAAATTGGCGGAACGGTGGGCGATATCGAAGCACTGCCATACATTGAAACACTTCGTCAAATTCGTTGGGAGTTAGATGAACGCGATACTCTTGTTTGTCATCTTACTTTAATTCCATTTTTGAAAAGCGCGAAAGAATTAAAAACAAAACCGACACAGCACAGCGTAAAAGAATTACAGACCATAGGGGTGCGACCGGACATTTTAGTTTGCAGAACAGAAATGCCAATGACGGATGAGATGCGAAAAAAACTCGCCCTCTTCTGCAACGTTGACCGCGACTCGGTGATTCAAGCCCTTGATGTAGATTCTATTTATTCGGTGCCACTCGAAATGCAAAAAGAAGAAGCCGATTTAGCTGTGCTTAAAAAATTGCAGCTAAGTGCCCAAAATCCATGCGACCTTACTAAGTGGAATAAGTTTGTTGAAAAACTTCGCTATCCTAAGCACGAAGTGCACATTGGCCTCGTGGGGAAATATATTGAGTTGCAGGATGCCTATAAATCCATCCATGAATCGTTTATTCATGCCGGCACTTTACACGACTGCAAAGTAATTGTGGAGCCTATCCATTCAGAATATATTGATGAGCAGAACGTAGCAGAAAAACTCGGTCACTTAGATGGTGTGCTTGTGGCCCCCGGTTTTGGTAACCGTGGTATTGAAGGGAAAATTGAAGCCATTAAATATGTGCGCGAAAACAACATTCCTTTCTTCGGCATTTGTTTGGGTATGCAGTGTGCAGTAATTGAATTTGCAAGAAATGTTCTTGGTATGAAACAGGCACACAGTACCGAAATGGAAGTCAATACTCCTTATCCGGTTATTGATATGATGGCCGAACAAAAGAAAATTAAAAACAAAGGCGGCACCATGCGTTTGGGTGCTTACCGCTGTGATGTAAAAGAAAACTCTCTTGCTTTACAGCTCTACAAAAACGAACACATCAGCGAGCGTCACCGCCACCGGTACGAGTTCAATAATAAATATTTGGAGCAGTTTGAAAACGCGGGCATGATAGCCACTGGTAAGAACCCCGACAACGGTTTGGTAGAGATTGTTGAAATTCCATCGCATCCTTATTTTATTGGGGTACAGTTTCACCCCGAATTAAAATCAACGGTATATAATCCGCATCCGCTTTTTGGCGGCTTGGTAGGGGCTGCATTAAAATACAAAGCATCGAAGAACTAAATGCTGTTGCAAAACCTTCTGAATTATTGAATGACATCAATCATGCAGTTATTGCTTTTGCGACTTTGTTCTTTTCTTGAAAAAACTATTTTTGTCCAACACTAAAACTAATGTATGAAGCTCAGAAATCTTCTACTCCTAACGCTCACCTTTATTTCTTTCAACATTTATTCGCAAAACGGAAAGCTCACTGGTAAGGTTACCGAAGAGAATGGTGAAGGGCTTATTTCTGCCAATGTGATAATTGATGCCGCTAAGGGGCAGGCAGCTATCAGCGATTTTGATGGAAAATACGAAATTAAAGATTTACCGGCTGGCACTTACGAAGTGACTTTTAAATATATCGGTAAAACAGAGCAGAAACTTAAAGCAACTATTGTTGCTGGTGAAACAACCACCCTCAATGTAGTATTGAAAGAAAAGGCAAACATGATTGATGTGGTGGTGGTAACCGGAAGCAAGTACGAAAAGAAACTGAGCGAAGAAACGGTTTCGATGGATGTGGTGAAAGGAAGTTCACTTGCCAGCCAGAACGTTACCAGCTTAGATGGCGGTATGACCAAGGTGCCCGGTGTTACCATTGCCGATGGACAGGTAAACATTCGCGGAGGTGCGGGCTGGAGTTATGGGGCCGGTAGCCGTGTGTTAGTATTGGTTGATGACCTTCCGCTTCTTTCAGCCGATGCTTCGGATGCTAAATGGAGCATTGTACCCATGGAAAATGTGGAGCAGGTGGAAGTTATTAAAGGAGCTGCTTCGGCTCTTTATGGTTCAGGTGCCTTGAATGGTATTATAAATGTAAGAACTGCTTATCCCGTTAACGAGCCTTATACTAAGGTCTCGACTTACTTTGGAATTTATGGAGATCCGAAGAATCAAAAATTTAAATACTGGGGAACCAATGCCCCTATGGGTGGCGGGGTAAATTTTGCACACCGTCAGAAATTCGGACAAAGCGATTTAGTGCTGGGTGGTGCATTTGATGCTTCTACCGGTTATCTTGATTCATCTGACGGACATGCAATTCGCGGCAATGTAAAATACCGTTACCGTTTTGCTAAGGTTCCGGGCTTAAACATGGGTATTAATGTGAGTGCTTATTACAGTTGGGGCAAAACATTTTTCTTCTGGGACGGATATGGAATTGACTCGGTTGGTGGTAAAGCAGTTAGTGTAGATTCTTTGGCATACAAGCCTTTTCCAAATACAGTCACCACTTATAAATCGTACCGTGTAACGGTTGACCCTTTTATTGATTATACCGATAAAAAAGATAACCACTTCCGCCTAAATACGCGATTCTTTAATGCTACTAATACCAATAATACAGGGCAGGGTTCGGTGCCTAACCGGTATTATGCCGAACTGCAATACCAGCGCAAAGTAGATTTTAAGAAATTCGATTTCCATTACGTAGGCGGAGTTGTAAGTGTTTATGATGACGTAAATCCTCCAAAAGGCTCTACCGGAAGTTTATTCGGTAAAAACTCCAGCTTTAACTTTTCAGTTTACTCGCAGGTTGATTTTAAATTCTTTAAGAAACTGAACGTAACGGTTGGAGCACGTTGGGAATATTTCATGATGAAACACTATGTGACTGATTCAACTGTCGGAGCTATTAATGGAACGGATACCACGTTTAATAAATATAACCGTTTGGCAGATTCGCAAAACTCTCTTAAGCAATTGCCTTATCCACTGTTCCGTATTGGGGTTAATTACCAGGCAGCTGAAGCCACGTTTATTCGGGCTTCTTTTGGCCAAGGGTTCCGTTACCCAACAATTGCTGAGCGTTATATCAGCACGAGTGTAGGTCCATTAACGATTGCTTCGAATCCGAAATTAAATCCTGAAAAAGGTTATAGTGCCGAAGTTGGACTTAAGCAGGGTTTCAAGATTGGAAAAAACTGGACAGGCTTTGCCGATGCAGCTTTTTTCTGGAATCAATATGAAAACATGATGGAGTTTACTTTCGGTCAGTTTGGTGCACAGGCAAAGTGGAACGATTATGCTAATTTGTTTGGTCTCGGATTCTCCTCACAAAATATTGGTAAAACCAGAATTCTTGGAACCGAAATCGTGTTGGCAGGTCAGGGTAATTTTGGACCGGTAACTTTGCAAATATTGGCAGGCTATAACTTTATAGACCCTCGTGTTTTAAATTGGAAAGATACGTTAGTAATGTATAACTATGAAGGCTATAAAGTAGGTAACGGTTACGGACCTGGCGATAACCCTACCGTTGCAAGTGCTTATAATAACCCTGACCATTTGCCTTATATGACTTATGCTCAAACTACCAGCTCTACTACCAGTTATTTGAAATACCGCAGTAACCATACCTTTAAATTTGACTTTACGCTTATTTACAAAGGCATTGAGGTGAACACTAACCTTCAATACAGCAGCTATACCAATAACGTTGACTATGCTTTCGTAAGTCCATTGCTTAAAACGTTCTACCCGATGAGTTTTGGCGGTCTGGCCCGTTACCGTGATGAAAAAGCGGCAATTGCCATCGGCAAAGGTCGTGGTGATATTGTTTGGAATGCGCATGTAGCCTATAACTTTAAACAAGGTGTACGGGTTGCTTTTATTGTAAAGAACCTGCTCAACTGGATTTACACTCCGCGCCCGGCTTATATGGAAGCACCGCGTAACTACACTGTTCAGTTAAGCTATACTTTTGGCGGAGCTGGTAAGAAAGAGAAGGTAAAGGCAGACTAATTTTAATTAAACACAAGTGATAAAAAAGGAATGGCAAAAAAGTCATTCCTTTTTTATTTCCCCCTGTTGA
>CAIYOV010000107.1 GCA_903927935.1 uncultured Bacteroidota bacterium
CCAACTACGGTCTACTTTGAATACGACACCAACGCTTTGTTCAGCAATTTAATTGCTCAACCGCAAAGTACTATAGTAAACGATACCGGCTTACATTACTATAGTCAGAATTTTTTCCAATCAACTCTTTTACAACACCAAATTTATTACTACCGTATTAAAGCGGTTACTTCTACAGGTATTTATTACGGCAACACTCTAACATTTTACTCTGACCAACTTGCTTTTTTCCCGGATAGTATTTCAGGAGGGTTGCAGGTATTACCGGCTACCAATATTACAAATGCATCAGCAAAGCTTACTGGTATAGCTAAAGGACTGAATTTGCCCGTTAGTTTAGTGTTCCAATATGGCACCACCCCTTTATTGGGCGATAGTGTAGTGGCAACGCCTGGTCTCGTTACCGACTCTCTTTACCATACTCTTACCGCTTCCCTTACCGGGTTGCAGGCTAACAAATATTATTACTATCGCATAAAAGCCAAAGCTGCCAATGTTGAATTTTACAGCGGCACCTTGCAGTTTTTTACCGGTTACCCTGAATTGCCCAATTGGGATTTCCAAAACTGGCATCAGGACACCCTTCAGATACCTACCGGTTGGAATTTTCTTGGTCCGGGCATAAATCGTGTGCCGGGGCATTCGGGAAATTATTCTGTGGCCATGACGGGGCAAAACGCTTTTCTGAATGGCTCATACCTTAGCCAGACAAATGTAAATAACGGTGGCGGGTTCCCGGTATTGGTGGGAGGCTCTCCGTTTACAGCCCGCCCCGATTCTTTCGTTTGTTGGCTGAATTACAATATTGCTACAGGTGATAGTGGTTTGGCAGTTGTTTACATGTTTAAAGGCACCACAGTGGTAGCCATTAATATTAACCGGGTTTATGGAAACTCAGGCGGTGTTTTTAAACGCATAGCGTACCCTATTACGTATAATTCCGGTATAGCCCCAGATAGTATTATTATCGCTTTTGCTTCTACCAATGTTACTGGTCCCAGCTTTGCTAATGCACTTTCGAATTTCATGGCAGTAGATGATATTAGTTTTAGCCCTTCATCGCCAGGGGTGCTGAATAGCGATTTTGAAACCTGGTATACGTTAATTAACAACAGGTTGCTGGGTTGGCAGTACCAATCTATGTTAGGAACATCTCCAACACCGGGAAATACCGGTCCAATAGTAAGGCAATCTTATTTTTCGCCACCTTTTGATTATGCTGCCGAAGTGCACACCATTTTATGGGAAGGGCACCCGATGTTTGGCAGAATAAGCATTGGACAGGGTTTATTTGAACTCGGGCAGCCTTCAGTTGCCTTAACATCGAAGCACCAAACCTTTACCGGGTATTACAAATATTACCCTGTAAATGGCGATACCATGCAGATAAGAATTCTGGTTAATTATCACGGGCAGCAAGTTGGTGCCGCTTATTTGACTCAAACCGATTCGGTAACACAATTTATACCTTTCAATATTCCTATCATTTACAGTGACAATACCGTAATACCCGATAGTGCATCTATTGATATCCGGACGTTTCTGAGTAGTCCTCAGGGTTTATCTACTGTAGTGGTTGATAAGCTGAATTTTGACGGATTTCTTTCGCTTACTGATGTAGCATGGTTAGAAGCACCTCTTGAGAATGGTTTGAAAATTTATCCAAACCCTGCCAAAAGTAAAGTGGTAATAGAAATAGAAAACAAACCTGTTATGGGCGACTTCGTGCAATTACTGTCTATTAATGGCATATTACTTAACGAAATACTTTTAACTCCAGACCAAAACAAGGCAGAGTTAACGCTTAACGATTTACCTGCCGGTATTTATGTGGTTCATGTAAAAACAGGCAATCGTTTTATGAAAGCTAAAATAGTAGTGCTCCAATAAAAGGGTTTAAGTTAATCGTTTTATCAATCATACGCTGCCATTTATTATGCTTTTGTTTACATGAGTGTGTCTGTCTTTCTTAAGATAAAAGGTAATCTTCTTTATCACTATAGTAACCTTTTACAAATACTACCGTAAACACACCCATATCGCTTAGTCAAGCGCACGTTAAATCCCCTTTTCGATGATAAAGATTGGGGGATTTTTCTTTTTGCACTACCCTCCTTTTCACTCTCATTTTTTATAAGGACAACTCCGGCTTTGTAAAATATAAATGGCTTTTCATGTAACCTTTCTTGACAAGTCTTTTCATGTATGGTATATTGATAGTGTTCGCAGTTATTAAAAACTAAAAAGCAAACATTATGAAATGTCCAACTTCTTTCCTTACCGCAGCTATCCTTCTTTTTTCTCTCAACATGTTTGCAGGAACCTGCCCTTCGC
>CAIYOV010000108.1 GCA_903927935.1 uncultured Bacteroidota bacterium
CTTTCTCTGCGGCTTCTTTGGCCAAAGCTTCTGAGGCTGCTTTTTCTTTTGCCAGCCGCTCCTTCTCTGCTTTTTCTTTTGCCAACGCTTCAGCCTCGGCCTTCTGCTTTTCTAAACGCTGCTTTTCGGCATCTTCTTTCGCTTTGGCAATTGCTTCGGCTTTTACTTTATCTAATTCGGCTTTCTCTACGGCCAGTTTCGCAACGCGCACTTTCTCTGCGGCTTCTTTGGCCAAAGCTTCTGAGGCTGCTTTTTCTTTTGCTAACCGCTCCTGCTCTGCTTTTTCTTTAGCCAACACTTCTGCCTCAACATTCTGCTTTTCTAAACGCTCCTTCTCTGCCTGTTCTCTGGCTAATTTTTCTTTCTCCGCTATTCTGGTTTCCTCAGTCAAGGATGGTGTATCTTGAGTAACCGTTATTTTAAAACTGCATTGGCTCTTATTACCCGATGCATCGGTAGCGGTGTATTTTAAAGCAGTAACTCCCACCGGAAACACCGCACCGGTTGGTAAGCCCTCTAATAGCTCTAATTTTAAATTGGGGCAGTTATCCGATGCCGAGAGCCCGGGATAACTTACCTCAACACCGGCAGTGTTTGCTCTGGCTTTGGCGATAATATCGGTGGGGCATTTGAAAACCGGTGCTTCGTTATCGATAACGGTTATCTGAAAGCTGTCCACCAGTTTCCGGTCGCCCTGTTCAGCCTCATATATCAAATTGTTTTTGCCCAAATTAAACTGCGAACCGCTTGGCAAGCCCACGATTTGCTTTAAAACCTCCGATCCGCAACCCATAGTAACCGTTGGCTCCGAATAAAAGACCTTAGCATAGCACTTGTTGCTCTCGGTATTCTTCTCCATGCTCTTTGGAAAATTCAAAGTCAGTTCTTCGTTCAACAACTTGCCCGTTTCATCATTAAACAGCGCATTAATTTCATTAAATGATAAGCCGCGGTTGTAAATTCGAATGTCATCTAAACATCCGTTGAAATACTTTTTACCGGCTGCAATATCACTGCCTATTTCCAAGGCCAAATCATTGGGCGAAAAAGGTTTGCTTTTAGGCGCCTGGCAAATCAGTTTACCATCCTGATATACCTGCACAAAGTTTTCATCGTAAGTAACCGCCATGAAATACCACCGGTTAAAATCTATGGGGTGTGCGTTGTACTGTTTGTCCTGAAAAGAGAAATCGTTGCTGAGTGAAATAGTGCTGTATGAATCGCCAAAGGTCCTTTTGAGCTGAAAGCAATATTGGGACTTAGCGTCAGAACCGCTTTCAATACCCGGCTTGGCAAGAAGAATAAGGATAATGTCGTTCGCTGAATTAATTCCCCGCTCCGGTTTAACCCAGGCAGCAATAGTAAGCGAGCTAACCGGTGATTTTAAAGAAACAGTATTGGGAACCGAGATATAACAACCGGTGCCGATAAAACGAAATGCCCCGCAGGGGTTACCGAACCTGTCGGCCGTGGGAACCACACCACCGAACATCTGCCCATCATTTTTATTACCGCTTTCATCACCCGAATTATTATTAAACGGATAGTACGCCACCAAACCACCCGTGGGCAATTGAGCTCCCGCGCTGATAAATAAAAAAACAAAGAGAATGCCGAGGAGATTCCTCATGATAGCCGTGTGCTTATGCTGTTAAATGTAAAAGTTTTATTGGAGGTACCATACGGATTGCTAGTTGCCGCTGTTAAAAACAATTTTAAAGGGATGCATAACAGCAGTCATTACTCCGTTTATCACACAAGGATCGTTTTGCATAATCTTATTTGCCTCAGCTTCGTTCTCCGCTTCAAAAATTGAAATACCTTGGTTATCAGGGTGGTCCATATCGTATTCTGTTTTGCCAACAAACTTCACTACTCCCTTCTCAAAAAGATTTTTCAGATAATTGAAATGCTCCCCGAAAATCCGGTTGGTGTCATCTGTCCAGTTTTCCTGTTTCGTAAATTTGGGTTCTAATTGAAGAATATATATGAACTGCATCATGCAATTTTTGCAAAGATAAAAAGGAAGCGAATAGTGTCATAATGCGTTTGTGCTCCTGTTCGCTTATCTTCGCACGCTTTAGTAAATGTAAGGCAAGAAGAGTTATGAGTAAGAAAGGAAAAGTATTGGTAGCCATGAGCGGTGGAATTGATTCTACGGTTACCGCTGTTATGCTGCATGAGCAAGGCTACGAGGTGGTGGGCATAACCATGAAAACATGGGATTACGCCAGCAGCGGAGGTAACAAAAAAGAAACCGGATGCTGCTCACTTGACTCAATTAACGATGCACGGCAGGTAGCGGTTGATTTGGGTTTCAGCCATTTCATTATCGACATCCGTGAAGAGTTTGGTGATTTTGTAATTGACAATTTTGTGAACGAATACATAGCAGGTCGCACGCCAAATCCATGTGTATTATGCAACACACACATTAAATGGGAAGCGCTGTTGAAACGTGCCGACATGATGGGCTGCGAGTATATTGCCACGGGCCACTATGCTCAGCTTCGAAAGGAAAACGACCGGTTTGTTATTTCAAAAGGTCTGGACGAACACAAAGACCAGAGTTACGTATTATGGGGGGTGAGCCAGCAATGTTTAAGCAGAACTATTTTTCCGGTAGGTAAATTCCACAAGCCCGATATAAAGCAAATGGCGCGCGATATGGGCTATATTGAACTAGCTAATAAAAGCGAGAGCTATGAAATTTGTTTTGTTCCTGATAACGATTACCGCGGTTTCTTAAAACGCAGGGTTCCCGATTTAGAAACAAAAGTAGAAGGGGGGAATTTTGTTGATGCCACCGGTAAGATAATCGGCAAGCATCACGGCTATCCGTTTTATACCATCGGGCAGCGCAAAGGTTTAGGTGTGGCATTTGGCAAACCAAAATTTGTAATTGAAATAAATCCCGATACCAACACGGTGATGCTGGGCGAAGAAGAAGATTTACAACGCAACGGCATGTGGGTAGGTAAACTGAATTTGCAGAAGTATGAAAAATTAGACGCCAACACACCTGCAATTACTAAGGTGCGTTATAAGCATGATGGAGAATCAAGCGTACTGAATCAGATTGGCGACAGAGTAAAAGTGGAGTTTATGACAAAAGTATCGGCCATAGCACCGGGGCAAAGCGCGGTGTTTTATGAACAAAACGATGTGATTGGCGGTGGTGTTATTTTTTCTAATTTCAATATTGAATGATTTACTATAGTCGGATGATTAATTACAAGTTAAAACAACTCGTTACATACTGCCTTTTGCCTGTTGCCATATGCATCCTGCTCTATTCTTGCCATGACAAGAAAGATACCCTTAATATAGATTACAAATACGGATATTTTCCACTCGACTCGGGGCGTTACATTACTTATAATGTTGATTCTATTTTTTCTTACAACGCTAACTTTACAAGAGATACTGTTCGCTATCAGTTAAAGGAACTGGTGTCTGATACTTTTTACGATCTTCATAATGACCTTAATTACGAATTGAGTTTGTACCGAAGAGCAAATAATAGTTCAGCCTGGGTGTTTGACCGCAAATGGTATGCGATTAAAGGGCAATACAATGTTCAGAAAATAGAAGACGATATTCGATTAGTAAAAATGGTCTTTCCTCCAATACAGGACCAAACCTGGAATGGAAATGTTTATGTCCCTACTACAGACCCTTACCGCAGTTTTCAAAACTGGAATTATTATTACGAAAGTGTTGATGTTCCTTACTCGATAAACGGATTTTCATTTGACAGTTCGCTGACGGTGAATGCCGTTAGTGATTCGTCTTTTGTAGATAAACGTCTACGGAAAGAAGTTTATGCTAAAGGCGTGGGCATGATTTATCAGGAGTGGGAATTGAAAAATAGACAACAGTTTGGTTCATGGGATACAGGTCACTGGAATGGATTCAGCATCCGGATGAGGTTGATAGACCACAATTAATTTCACCGTTGAAGAATTATGAAAAATACTTTTCTCTTTTTTTTTCTTCTCATCGCGTCTATCTCGTTTTCGCAACATAACAAATACTGGATACGGTTTAAGGACAAAAACCACAATTCCTTTTCTCTTTCAAATCCACAGCAGTTTCTTTCCCAAAAATCTATTGACCGCAGAACCAAACAGAACATTGCGCTTAACGAAACCGATTTGCCGATAACCGAAAGTTATATAGATAGTCTTTCGCCTTTCATTACGCAATTAAATCACCGCATCAAGTGGTTTAACCTGATTGTGGTAGATATGAATAATGCCATACCAGTTCGCACTGATACATTTGCAAAACGCGACACCACTGTTCAAAACGATACTTTCACTATCACTGTTTACGATTCTATTGTTATTCATCAAAATATCAGTGTAACCGGTACTACTTACAGTTACGATACAACTTCATCTTTAACAACTATTGTAGTTCACGATACATTTGTTCACACAGGGCCAATTTACATCCGAGATACAATTATTCTTACCGATGTCATAACCGGTAACAATTTCGATTCACTCAGGCGGTTTTCTTTTATAGATACTATTGCTGAAATAACATCGAATCCAACGCGCGCGTTGTTGGAGCAAAATAAATTTGAAGAAGTTCATCCTGTTGACCAGCACATTGTATATCCGAACAAATACGGGGCGGCTTATCATCAAATCAATATGCTCAATGCTGATTTGTTACATCAAATGGGCTTTCGCGGAGAAGGTATTACCATCTCAAGTATGGACAACGGATTTTATAATGCCGATAACATTCACGCATACGATTCGGTTCGTCCACGAATTATGGGAACATGGGATTTCGTAAACAACGAACCAAATGTTTACAATGATGGCAGCCACGGAGAAAATACTTTTTCGTGTATGGCTGCTAATATTCCCGATACATTTATAGGCACCGCACCGGATGCAAATTTTTATCTTTTCGTTACCGAAGATGACAATGCCGAATGGGTTATGGAAGAATATAACTGGGCTGCGGCTGCGGTAGTAGCAGATAGTGTTGGCGCACAAGTATTTTCTACTTCACTCGGCTATACCGAATTTGATGGCGGTATAGGGAACCATACTCACAGTGATTTAAATGGACATTCAACGGTAATTACCAATGCCGGCAACCTGGCTTTTGGCAAGGGGATTTTAGTGTTGAATTCTGCCGGTAACGAAGGCGCTAATTCGTGGCATTATATTTCAGCACCAGCTGATGGTGATAGTATTTTGGCAATTGGCGCAGTTGATTCAGCAGGTGAGGTTACCAATTTCAGCAGTCGCGGTCCAAATGGCGCAGGAAGAATTAAACCCGATATTTGTTCGCAGGGAAGCAATTCTGCAGTCATCAGCACGAGTGGAAATCCTGCTTACAGCAGCGGAACATCTTTCAGTTGCCCGATTATGGCTGGTTGCGCAGCAAGTTTATGGAGTGCATTCCCGAATAAAACTGCACGGGAAATTTACGATGCAATTGTAATAAGTGCCGAGCATTTCTGGACACCCGATAATAATCATGGTTACGGTATCCCAAATTTTTACAACGCTTATTTGTTTCTCAAAACAAATTACAATGGAAATATTCTGTGCATTAGTGATGATGCAGTGGTTTATCCTAATCCTTTTTCTAATGAGTTGAATATTTCTCTTTTCAATAGCGAAGCAAAGACGCATACAATAGAACTGTTCGATTTGTTGGGAAGGAAAGTTTACAGCACGGATATTTTTCTGCGCGATAAAACTTTTGAAATTGTAAAGTTAGATGGCATACAATCTCTACAGAAGGGAGAATATACACTTCGCTTAGACGAGCAGAAAAATTTTGAGCATCAACTGATTAAGATAAAGTAGCATTCCTATCCAATCTTTTTTTGGCAAACATCACATAACTGGCATATGCAAAAAACGGGGCCGCAATAACATCAGCCGTGTAATGCACATGTTGCCATACCAGCAATATGCCAACCGTCACAGCACAACAGCCCATAAAACCGCGCAGCCATTTACTGCGGTTGCAGAGAAAGAAAATGGAAATATCAGTCACATGACCCGAGAAAAAGAGGTCGTTATAAATTTCGTGGTTATTACCAACAATCCAGTCAAGTACAGGGTCGTTGAGGGCAACCATATCTTTAGCTGGAGCTAACGGAATAAGGAGGATGAACAAAAAACGTAATAGAAAAACAACCAGAAAAGCACGTGCGGCAAAATAAAAATCACGTGGGCGGGGAATAATGTAAATAATATAGCTGACAATACAAACATATGTAATAACAAAAATGGGAATAGAAAGGTCAATCGGTTTAAATAACTGCTGAATAGGATCGTTTAAAATCACCCCCTCCCGAAACCGGTTCATTACCAGCAGATGTGTTACGTACATATATACTGAGTAACAGGCAATCAAATTGATTAAGAATTTCAATCCGTAAAATTTCTCATCAAGAGCCGTCCACCAATTCTGCTTGAACAAATTAAACCATCTAATCATAACACTAAACAAATTAAAAATGCCAAAGGAAAATTAAGTTTCCAAAAATTATGCATTTACCGCCTGTAGTAATAATCTGTTTACTTCTACACTTAGTGTCATATTCATTACATGAGAACCTTTCTCAACTGCGATTACATTTTTGATTTTAGAAATAGGGAACAACTGATCATTTGTGCCGTGAATATGGACAATGTCGCTCCGGTATTCTTTCGGTGGATTCCAATTAACTACAGCATCAATAGCCCATTCAATAAATTCAGAAGGAACATCTTCGGTCATGGCACTAATTATTTCAGCCACCTCCGAATCTCTCCTGTTGTCAAGACGCTTTACCATCAACTTATTAAAACGCTTAAACCTGTCACCTGTAATTACACGATGAAGTTTTAGGTATTTCATTGAGCGGATGTACAAAGGCAATTCCTCACGGTTCTTGACGGTAGAAATAAGAATAATTCTTTCAGGCGAAAGAATGCGTGATAACTCCATCGAAATAATTCCTCCTAAAGAGGTTCCTATTAAAATGAATGGTGAAGAAATATCTACCTGCAAAGCCATTCTTTTGGCATAAGAAGAAAGCGATTCGTTCTTTTCGGGTTGGAAATGCTCTATCACTTCTGCATCGGGTAAAATATTGAGCTGTTGATGATACATTCTTCTGTCAGCTCCCAACCCCGGTATAAGATAAATCCTCATCTGATTGTTATAAAATCATTAAAAGCACAAATTAACGCAACCTTATTTACTAAAACCGAAACTAACAGTAAGTTTGAACATCCAATAATCAACCCATTTTTGTGAAAGACAATTTTTTGATATACGGATGTTATGGCTACACCGGAAGGTTAATAAGTGAACATGCCGCACAACTTGGTTTAAAGCCCATACTTGCCGGAAGAGATGCTTCAAGGACTGAATCGCTGGCAAAAGAATTAAACCTATCATTCCGCGTTTTCGATTTGAAAGAAGAGAAAAATGTAATAGACAATATCAGTGATGTAAAAGTGGTATTGCATTGTGCGGGCCCATTTAAGTTCACTTCAAAGCAAATGGCTTCTGCCTGTATTAAGGCACGAACACACTATCTAGATATTACCGGTGAGTTCGATGTTTTTGAAAGTCTGTTTGGTTTAGATAAAGCCGCAAAAGATGCCGGTATCTTGCTGATGCCTGGTGTAGGATTTGATGTGGTGCCTACTGATTGCCTCGCCCTTTATTTGAAAGGTAAAATACCGGCTGCAGATACGCTTGAACTTGCACTGATGATGAAGGGAGGTAGAATTTCGCACGGCACTGCAATAACAGTTGCTGAAAATTTGGGGGAAAGCGGCATGGTTCGAAGAAATGGCAAATTAGAGAAGATACTCAACGGAACTCTGATTAGAGAAATTAAATTCGAACGGGGAAAGAAAATGAAAGGAGTCGCTATTCCGTGGGGCGATATTTCTACCGCTTATCGCACGACCGGCATCCCAAATATCACCGTTTATAATTGCTTACCGGAGAAGGTAATTTCAAGTATGAAGATGAGTAACCGTATTGGTTTTATTTTAAGATGGAGACCTGTGAAAAATTTTATAATTAACCGCATAAAGAAACGACCGGCTGGCCCCAGTGATGAAGAAAGAAAAATTTCTACCAGCGTAGTTTGGGGGGAAGCCAAAAATGCCATTGGGGCGCATGTACGCGCTATGCTTGAGTTGCCTGAGGGGTATACGCTTACAGCTCTTACCGCTGTAAAAATTGTTCAAAATATTTTGGAGAAAGAGCCTCCATACGGAACTCTGACACCAGCCGGTGTATTCGGAGCTGATTTTATTCTACAGTTTGATAGGGTGAAGCGAATTGATTTGAAATAATTATTTCAGCTTTCCCTGAACAAATAACCTCAACATATTCAGTGCAGCATTTGAAAACACCCGGATGTTTTCCATACGCGATGGAAAGAATTGAAATTTTTTGGCAATCATTTTTTCTTTAGAGCCAACCGCAATCCAAACAGTACCAACGGGTTTGTCAGCTGTTCCCCCTTCAGGTCCCGCAATGCCGCTTACAGCTATGCCATAAGTTGTGCCGGTTACACTCAGTAAGCCTTCGAGCATTTCACTTACACATTCTTCGCTTACTGCACCAACTGAATTGAGCGTTGAATTCTTCACTCCAAGAATTTTCTCTTTTACTTCATAAGAATACGAAACAACCCCTCCGTCAAAATATATTGAACTACCAGGAATGGAAGTAAACAGATGTGCAATATAGCCACCGGTGCAACTCTCTGCGCAACTCACCGTTTCTTTCTTTTTAGTAAGAATTTTCCCAATTACGCTTTCCAATTTCTCCTCTCCTTCTGTATAAACATAATCACCAAGAACGGCTTTCATTTTATCTTTCTGCGCATCTACTTCATTTTTTAATTCAACGGCATCTCCGCTTGCAGTCAAACGCAATTTCACGGTTCCTAAATCAGGTAGATATGCGAGTTTTATTTTTGAAGGTAAATTATTTTCAAAATCGCTGAGCATATTGGCGATTACCGACTCACCGGCACCTGCCGTCATGATAGTGGAATGAACAATTTGGGGAAAGGAAAATTTCTGTCTCAATTTGGGAATAACCTGTGTTTCCATCAGGTGTTTCATCTCATGTGGAACACCCGGCATAGAAATAAATACCACACCATCACGATCGAACCACATACCCTGCGCGGTGCCACGGGTATTGGGCAGCATGGTGCAGTCTTTAGGAATCATTGCCTGAGAGCGGTTCATCTCCAACACTTTCAATCCGCGCTTTTCGAAAATCTGTTTCATCTTTTCCCAAACTTCCTCGTTCAGCACAAGTTCTGTTTGAAAATAATCAACCAATGTCTTTTTAGTGATATCATCTTTGGTGGGTCCTAAGCCACCAGTCATTAAAATAATTTGAGAAGAAGATTTTGCTCGGTTAAGTGCACCAACAATTTGAGCTGCATCATCTCCTACAGAAATAATTTCATGAAGCTTTACTCCGAGTTCTGAAAATCTTTGCCCTATCCATGCGCTGTTGGTGTCAACTATCTGCCCGATTAAAATTTCATCTCCTATGGTTATTACAGTTGCTTTCATTTGTTTATGTTGATATTATTCTTTACTCATACTGACCATTACCGCACGGATTTCTCCGTAGCTGTAATCATCTCCCAAAAATTCTTTAACCGGTGCTGTGCTAAAGCCGGGTTTTAATTTTCTTATTGCTTTTTTAATAGGTTCTATTTTTTCCGAAGGAACTATTTGTTCAAGTTTTATTTCCCCACTTTCAATAAAGCGAACCAAATGTGTTTCGATAGTGCTTTTTGCTAAGCCTCTTGATTCTGCAATTTCAGCAATTGATGTTCCTGATTTAAACATGTTGAGCGAAATGCTATATGTATCATTACCTTTCGAATTCTTCTTTGGTCGGCTCTTGCGTTCGCGCTTCTGGACTTTCAGATGTATGCGCGACTCCAGTTGATTTATTTCGCAATAACCTTTTATTTCTTTTAAAAACGCATTGCCATATTTCTCTGCTTTGGTGTCGCTTACTCCACTTATTTTTTTCATTTCATCTAACGACAATGGCAGATAACTCGACATTTCAATCAGTGTGGCATCTGAGAAAATAATGAATGCTGCAAGGTTTTCATTTGCCGCAATATATTTTCGGATACTCTTTAAATTGCTGAACAAATCGCGGAAATAATCCTGCACTTCTTCACTTACAAGGGAGGCTTTCTTTTCTTCTTTAATCTTGACCTTTATCAATTCTACTTTCTCCACTCCTCTTAAAACTGCTTCACTTTTTTCGGTGAGGGTCAGTACCGGATATTGTCCATCGGTTTGTTTGAGATAGCCTTGAGCAATTAAGTCTTTGATATAATCGAACCAGTTATCTTTTGAAATATCGGCACCAACTCCATAGGTTTTTATTTCCTTGTGCTCGCCTCGAATTTTTTCTGATTTGCTGCCGCGTAAAAAATCAATTACATAATTTGTTCCCCAGCGCTGTTCTAATCTTTTTACTGCGCTTAATGCTTTTTGTGCAATGATGGTGGCATCAAACCGCTCGTATTTTGTGTTGCAGTTATCGCAACTTCCGCAAATGTCTTTTGTTTCTTCTGAAAAATAATTGAGCAGGTATTTTCTGCGGCATGTTTTTAAATCACCGAACTCGCCCATCTGGTTCAGCTTCTTCAACATGATTTTAGTTTGCGTTTCGTTGTTCTCTACTTCGGCAAACTTCTTCATCTTGATTACATCGCCCCAACTAAAAAAGAGCACTGCTTCGCTTTGCAAACCATCTCTACCTGCTCTTCCTGTTTCCTGATAATAACTTTCAATGTTCTTTGGCAAATCCATGTGCACGACAAAGCGTACGTTCGATTTATCAATACCCATTCCGAATGCGATGGTGGCTACTATTATCTTTGCTTCATCTTTCAGGAAAAGCTCCTGATGTTTTTCGCGGATGGTTCTTTCTAAACCTGCATGATATGGCAATGCATTAAACCCATCCTGCTTTAAATCTTCCGCCAAGTTTTCTACGGAGTTTCGGCTCAGACAATAAATAATGCCACTGTCGTTCCGGTGTTTTGATAAATAATTGAGCAACTGCGAATAAGAATTTCGTTTTGCTTCAACACTGTAAAATATATTGGGACGATTGAAACTGGATATAAAAAGAGCCGGATTGTTGAGCTCCAGTTTTTCCATAATATCCTGCCGCACGAGTTTATCGGCAGTTGCGGTGAGCGCAATTACCGGTGTATTAGGAAAATGGACTTTGAGTTTTGCCAAATGCATGTATTCCGGACGGAAATCGTGCCCCCAACTTGAAATACAGTGCGCTTCGTCAATAGCAAATAGCGAAACGTTGAGTTGTTTGAGGTAATCAATAAACTGATCACCGGTTTGCATTAAACGCTCCGGTGCTACATAAAGCAGTTTCAGTTTGTTGCCGGCAATAGCGCGAAACACTTCGCCTTGCTGCGCAGCACTTTGTGTTGAATTGAGAAAAGCCGCATTCACTCCGTTACTTTTTAAGGCATCTACCTGATCTTTCATTAAAGAGATGAGCGGGGAGATAACTACTGCCAGTCCGTCCAGCATCAATGCGGGAATCTGGTAGCACAACGATTTCCCTCCACCGGTAGGCATGAGCACTACGCAATCTTTTTCCTGCAGCACAGTTTCAATTGCCTGCTGCTGGTTCATGCGGAAGGAATCGAAACCAAACTGATGTTTGAGAATTTGTTTGGCGAGGATAATGTTCATCGGGGTTGCAATAATAGGATATGAAAAGTAAAAAACGGAGCAGCGTTTGTCAAACCCGAGCAACAGTTTATTTTAGTTTCCGCATACATGCTCTACCAACTTCTCAAACCCATCGTAACCGTAGCGGTTCATATCTTTTACAAAAAGATTGAGGTTGCTAACCGCGAGCGATTAAATGAGGAAGGCCCCACGCTGATTGTGAGCAACCACAACAACGCTTTTTTAGATGCGGTGGTGGTGGAGATGTTTGCCAAACCTCAGATCTATTCGGTTGCGCGTGGCGATGTGTTTAATAATCCTTTTATACACTCAACCCTTAGTGCCCTTCGTATTATTCCTATTTACAGAAAAGGAGAAACGGAGGAAATGATGGAGAAAAACCAAGCCACTTTTGAAAGATGTGTTGGGTTGCTTGAAAAGAAAGAACACATCATTATGTATCCGGAAGGTGATTGTGTAACTGAAAAGCGTTTGCGCAGACTAAAGAAAGGCGCATCGCGGATTGCTTTGCGTGCTGAAGCGGAAAGTAATTTTAACCTGAAGCTGCGTGTGTTACCGGTTGGGTTGAATTATTCGGCTGCTAAAAATTTCAGAAGCAAGTTGTTCATCAACATTGGTGAGCCTGTTTATTTAAAGGACTATGCAGAGCAATATGCGCAGGATCCGGTAAAGGCTATCAATGCTTTTACGCTGCACCTTGAGCGCGAGATGCGTGCCCTGGTGGTTAATATAGAACATCACAGCAATGACCGGTTGTATGAGGATGTGCTTGAACTTTACAAACCTTTGCTGATGC
>CAIYOV010000109.1 GCA_903927935.1 uncultured Bacteroidota bacterium
ATAAAGTTTAGCTCTACTAACAATCACAAAAACTCCTTTTCAATAACAATACTGAACGCAATTGGAGTTTAATCTAGGGTTGAAAAATCTAAAAATAGATAATAGTGATTTTACTTATCGAATTTATCAATCAACAATAAAGTCTCAACGATCAACGTGGTTTGATTGTTGATGTCTTTTTTCCCAGCGCAAGTAACTATGCACGTCCTTCGCATTTGATTTTTCAAATTAAAGAATCTCAGTTCCTCATCTTGCGCAAAATCACCTCGAAGTGCACGCTCATCAGGCCACTTATCATGTGGAATGAGCTCCCCCTTGGCATCGCGCAGTTCCCAATCATCCTTATACTCATGGACCCGGTGATTCAAATCTTCGCGAGAAGAAAATCCGAAAAATTTCAAGGCAGCTGAATTCATAAAAATATTTTTGCCACGTCCATCTGAAACGACAAATGCTATGTTAGTACATTCGAGGGTTGCAAACCATCGATCACTCTCGAGATCTAACATCTTTTGATTGGTCACAGCTGTCGTCACCTCAACAAATGTGATCACAACACCTTCAATCACATTTTCAATAGTTCGATAGGGCCGAATCCGCATGATATAAAATAAACCGTCGACAGTCTGTACCTGTAGCTCTTTAGGAATAAGGTTTTCGAGGACCGACTTAACATCTGCAACCAAAGATGTGTAACCGACGAGGTTTGTTACCGTGTGGGCCAAAGGTCTCCCAACATCAGAACCAATAAGATTCACTACGCTTGAAATATTGGGCGTAAACTTCATAATGTGAAAATTATTATCTACAAAAATAGTTGCCACCCCTACCCCGGCCAAGAAACTATTCATGTCACTATTAATTTGCGAGAGATCGACCACATTATTGTTTAACTGATGATTGAGTGTGGCCAAAGATTCATTGGCTGACTGTAACTCTTCTTTTGAAGTTTCTAATTCCTCGTTCGTTGACTGCAACTCCTCATTTACCGCTTGCATCTCTTCATTTGCCGATTCAAGTTCTTCGGTATAGCGCCTTAATTGATCGCGAATATCCTGAATGTAAACTTCCTTAGCGAGCAGCTCTTGCTCTAGAGATTCAATACGTTTTGTAACGCTTGTCTTCGTTTTATTTTTAATTCCTTTAATAAATGAGTAGGCCTTCTTTTTGATAGATGCCAATGGGTGCGACTCTCCAAATACAATTAAATAAAACTGTTCCTCCGCGGACACATCGGCTTCAAATTTCACAGGATGAATTGATAGGCTGATATTCATGGGACGAGAATTGATTCTCATCTGGAATTCTTTAGCGTGGACAATTTTATTGGTCGCCATGGCAGCATCAAGGGCGGGCTTCAATCGTGAACGCAATGATCTACGGGCCAGATCTAAAATATTCCCACTGATTTCTCGACCTGTGGCCTCCACCATAAATTTTTTAACATCTCCATGGGTATAAGAAATATCTCCCGTGTTATTGACGAGGACACCCATTGTGGATGACTGTTTTAACAGCATACGCTCAATCTTTTCACTCAGGGATATTTTGGAAAGTGCTTGCAATTTATCAATCATGGGCGCTGAAGAAAGTTGCACTGGTTTTACCGGACTCATCAATGATGGACTTTGATTTGGTTTTATAGCTGAGATAATTTTTTTACTTTGATACAGCTTCCATTTTCGATCTATGGGTTCAAACAGATCATCAAAATCATTAATGCCCTCTGAAGTGCCTAGAAATAAAAGCCCACTGGAGTTCAATGCATAATGAAAAATAGGAATTAATTTTCTCTGCAATTCTGCATTGAGATAGATGAGGAGATTGCGACAAACAATAAGATCGAGTCTTGAAAAAGGAGGATCTTTTATCACGTCCTGTGCAGAGAAAATGACCATGTCGCGGATACTTTTTTTAACACGATAATTTCCATTTTCGAGTCGTGTAAAATAACGAGATAACCTCTCTGGCGTTACTCCCTCCGCTATACTCATAGGATAAATGCCTGCTCGCGCAGTTATTATGGCC
>CAIYOV010000110.1 GCA_903927935.1 uncultured Bacteroidota bacterium
CGCAATAAGCTACCAAGTGTATGATACCATTTATGCTGTTGTAGATTCTATTCGAGAAGTGCTAATACAAGGTTATTATCGAAAAAAATTTTATATAAAGGAATGGAGTAGCTATCACCAGGCATATGGAGTAACTTGGTGGATAGAAGGAATAGGTAGCAATCAAGGCCCCACCGGTAATTTTATATGGAGCTTTGAACACTCGAATGCAGTGTTATGCAAATTTTTTGAGGACGGCATTTTGATTTATGAAAACATGCCAATTGCGGAAAACTGCGGATATTTTGCGGGTCTATATACGCCTTTATCAGATGTTGCTTTTGAGATTTATCCTAATCCATTTGCGACTGAAAAGTTATTGATATCATTTTATAGAAACAACTATGATCTTAGCAACCTTGAAATTTTTGATATTGAAGGCAGGTTAATTTTATCAGAACAAATTGTTTCAGATAAAACTATTGTTGAAACCGGAAACTGGAGCAGAGGCATTTATTTTGTCAAAGCCGGGACGAGTGTAAAGAAGATTGTTAAAGAATAGTTTCTTTTTTTATTCCCTCCTCATCACCCAACTCCTCAACCCACTACTCTTCACTTCTGTTTCATACACCAATTCAAAACCCAGTTTTTGATAAATAGTTACGTTTTTCGGGTCTTCGGTTTTTAGCCAGAACTCTTTCATGCCTTGTGTGCGCATATCGGCAATGCTCTGGTCAATCAGTTTTCGGCTGTAGCCTTTGCCTCGCTGACTGGCGGCTACTCCAAGGCACCAGATGTAACCATAATTTTCTCCGGCATTTTTTGCAATCCATCCTTCGGGCACACCATCATGGTTCATTAAGCGAAGGGTGGTTTTTGCTCCCAGCTTAAAAGGTATAGCTGCCATGCCCGATTTTATTTCGCGCATTAGCCCTAAAGGAAAATGTGTGCCAGGCAGCCATATCAATGCACCTTGTTGGTCGGGGGTAATAATTACTCCTCCATATATAGAGGCCGCTTTAGAGCAATGTGTATATAAATGATGCAGACCTTTGCTTCGCACTTCTTCGGTTCTGCCTTCAAAAGCATATTTCATTAACGGATAATGGAGAAAGGCATCGGCAAGTATGGTTCCTGCTTGTTGGTATGCGTTCATGGGGCTAAAATAGACTTTTGAACAAGTTCGGAAACGCTTCGCTCGTCTCTGTCACATATATCTGAACGCTCGGAAGGACTTCGCATGTACGAACGATATGCATCCGAAGGTTCGGAAGGGCATCGTACGTATGAACGACATGCATCCGAAGGTTCGGAAGGGCATCGTACGTATGAACGACATGCATCCGAAGGTTCGGAAGGGCATCGTACGCATGAACGACATGTATCCGAAGGTTCGGAAGGGCATCGTACGCATGAACGACATGTATCCGAAGGTTCGGAAGGGCATCGTACGCATGAACGACATGCATCCGAAGGTTCGAAAGGGCATCGTACGCATGAACGGCATACATCCGAAGGTTCAGAAGAAAATGGGAAAAACTTCCGTTGCCTTATCTTTTTAGCTTTTCGGCTTCAACCTCCGATTTTGCGTTAGCCGGATCCATACAATCACTATTCCTTTGGCAACCCGGGCAGATTGTTGTGGTTGGTATGCTTTATCCGTGTTCCAAAACTTTCGCGTTTGTTCAAGGGAATAAAATCTTTTACAAAAGCAGCTGAGGCATCGATGGAAGGCACGGGCAGATAAAGTTTCTTGAGTGAGTCAACCGCTATGGGCAAAATACCCATATCGGGCAGGTTGGTTTCAATAAAGCCTTCCAGAAAAAATGCCTGATAAGGATCGGCCGCCAGTGCCACTTTTTTAAAGCCGAGTTTCTGCGCCATTAAATAACTGTAGTAAACATTCTCTTTGCCATGTTCGGCTCTGGTTTCGCAAAAAACATGTTGCGCGGGCACACCCATAGCCTCGGCAATCAGTTTCATGGTCTGCCCTTCTACATAAGGCGAGTAGCAGGCGGCACCCGAAAAAATAATGTTCCGGGTAATACCGCGGTCGTATAATGTTTTTGCCCAGATGATACGGGCATTAAATCCGTTGGTTTGTTGTTTTAAAGTGTCGTACGCAATGCCCGGCACAATCACTACATCATAAGGTGCCTTTGGAAGATACTGGTTGGTCATGCGGGTAGCAATCTTTTTTACGTTACATCCGCAGATGAAAATAATCAGGAGCAACACCGGTAATTTTCTGAGCATCGTATTTTTTTCCGCTAATAAAATAAAAACTATCGTTTCCGCTTCGGCTTTTGCCCGCGTGTTTTAGGCTTGCCGTATTTTTCGCGCAGTTTATCGGCACGGGTTACTTTGGGTCCGTTTACTTTTTTGTTCTTGTCTATCTTTTCATGAAAGGCCGCACCGCTTGGTCCTTTGCGCGGGGCTTTTAAATCCATGTTGGGCTGATACACCTTTGGCATTTCGTCAAACGTAAGTTCGGTGGAGATAACGAGGTCTTCGGGTAAGGTCTCCACCGGAATTTTATAATTCATCAAGGCCTCAATTCTGTCGCGACCCTCTGCATCTTTGGGGGCGATAAAGGCAATGGCAATTCCTTTTTTATCGGCACGGCCTGTTCTGCCAATGCGGTGCATATAGTTTTCGGGCACTTCGGGTAAATCGAAATTGATAACGTGCGTTACTTCCGAAATATCAATACCGCGGGCAACAATATCAGTAGCAATAAGCACCCGGTGCTCGCCCGAGTGAAACTTTCGAACGGCTTCAAAACGATGGTTCTGCGATTTGTTAGAGTGGATGATGCCGGTTTGCCCCGCAAAGTTCGATTCGAGTTGGTCGAACACTTCATCGGCTAATTTTTTTGTGGCGGTAAATACCAGCACCTTGCTCATGGCGGTATCTCTCAGCAAAAGGCGGAGCAGATTTATTTTGGTATAAAAGTTAGGCACCTCATAAGCCGTTTGCAGAATGTTGGCGAGCGGAGTGCCGGTAGGTGCGGCTTCAATTTTCAAGGGCTGATTAAAGAAATCGTGAATCAGTTTTTCTACATCTTCCGTCATGGTAGCCGAGAACATAATATTCTGCCGTTTCAGCGGCAACAGGTCAAGAATTAATTTCAACTGCGAACGAAAACCCAGGTTCAGCATTTCATCTACTTCATCTATCACCAGTTTCTTGATGGCCTTTAATTTCAGCACGCCTTTAAGCGAAAGGTCAATCAGCCTGCCCGGTGTGGCAACAATAACATCAGCCCCCTGCAACACTTCGGCTATCTGTGTGTTGATGTTGGTGCCGCCATAAACGCCTATTGCGGTAAGCGATATATACTTACTCAGTTTCTGAATTTCTTCCAGCACCTGTACCACCAGTTCGCGTGTAGGCACAAGAATTAAAATCTGCGGAACTTTATCTTTCGAAAACTTCCATTGGCGCAGGCAGGGCAGAAGGTAAGCAAATGTTTTACCGGTGCCGGTCTGGGCAATGCCCACCACATCACGTCCGCTCATTACCACCGGAAAAGCTCTTTCCTGAATGGTGGTAGCATGGGTATAACCTAATTCGCTCAGAGCATTTAAAAGTGGCGTGTTCAGGTTCAGTTCATCAAAAGTCATACAGCATATTTGGCGCGAATGTAGCGAACTGAAAGACTTCCGAAGTTTTGCGCCTCTGCAAACCTTATGAAGGCACGCTGCAAAACATAGCAGGTCTTATCATATTTTGTTTAAAATTGCTCAATGAGTTTTAAAAGATGGTTAGCCCTTCCTCCAAAGTTTCGGTTTATTGAAAAATATTTCGGCAACCGGTCTTTCCGGTTGTTAGATATAGGCGCGGGAAATCACTCCGCTTCAAAAACCAAACAGTGGTATGCTGACTGCGAATACCATGGGGTTGATTTAGATAAGAACTACAACAACGATGAAAACGATTTTAAGCAGATGCATGCTTTCTACGAAATGAATCTGGAAGCGTTGAACTTCGATTCAATTCCCGATAATTATTTCGATTTTATTATGATGGCGCATGTAGTGGAGCATTTAAGAAACGGTGACCTAGTGATTGAAAAATTATTTCAAAAACTCCGCAGTGGTGGAATGATATACATCGAGTTTCCTGGCTACCGTTCCACTCAGCTACCCCACATGGAGGGTACTTTGAATTTTTATGACGACCCTACACATGTTCGCATTTACTCGGTGGCAGAACTCATGAACCTTAGTTTGCGTAATAATATGGAGGTATTAATCGGAGGAACCCGCAGGCATTTTCAGAACCTGTTGCTCATGCCTTTTAAAATTCCGCACAACCTGATTATTTACCGCAAAATTATTCCCAGTATTTTTTGGGACCTTTTCGGCTTTGCCGAATATGTATTGGTAAGAAAGAAGTAAAAATCTTTTTCAGCATTAAATACGGTCTACATGAAGCATGAAATTTTCGGCATCACACGATTCGATGAAAAAGCAGTAGTAATAGTTCTGTTATTGTTCGGTATTGCCGAGGCTATGCTGGGGGCCTACAAAAACTCCAGGCGCACCTGGCAGGATTATATAATGGAACTGGTAAGTTTTCCGCAACTCACAATTTTAATTCAACCGGGTGTTTTGCTACTGGTTGGTTTTTTAGGAAGAAAATTTTTACCGGAAATGGAAGCAAAGTTTGAATCGGTGGCTTATGGCTATCAGTTTCTCATTTTTATACTCATTGAAGATTTGCCGCAGTATTGGTGGCACCGCTTGGCACATCATTCGCCCTTGCTTTGGAAATTTCATGTGGCGCATCATGCATCACCGGCTATGGGAGTGGGTGTGGTATTCCGAAATGCGGCTTTATATTATTTGTTTATGCCCAACATCTGGCTGGCATCGGTAGCAGTGTTTCTGGGTTTCGGTAAAATGTATATAGTTTACACTGTGCTGAAATTGCTGATTATTATCGGTGCACACAGCGAGGTGCGCTGGGATAGTTTTCTATATCGCTACAAAGTTCTTCATCCGCTTGCCTGGTTACTGGAACACACAATTTCTACACCTGCTACACATTTCGCGCATCACGGGTTGACGAATAATGACGGCATCAGCAACAACAACGGCAACTTCGGCAATATGCTTTTTATCTGGGACCAACTTTTCGGAACAGCTAAATTTACGCGAAAATATCCTTCAGTATTCGGTATCGAAAACGACCCTAAAGACCCCTGGTATGTGATGCTGTATTATCCTTTCGCGAAATGGAAAAAGAAAGACAGTGCGTTGAAGTAAACTACGGAACTACTAAATTAATCTGCGTACTTGCCGAAACAGTTTGTTTATCACCTACCGTAAAAGTTGTATTCGAATAGCTGATATAATCGCCACTCGAAGAAATGCCGTTGCCGTCTTTATCGTATAGCGCATACAAATAGTAAGTGCCCGGGTGAAAGTAATTGAATGAGTACGACAGGTAATTGGCATTTACAATTACATATCGCGAAAGTTGATTCAAGACACTTGCATTATAAGTTGCCCCCTGAAAACAGCGGCTGTGTCGTAAGCAGCAAAAATACTTTCTTGCTTGGGTCAACGCTCAGCGTATTTAAAAATGAATAACTGATTTGCGCTTTGCCCAGATAGGGCTGGTCGGCTTCGGAGTAGGGGTCCCCGTTAAGCGAGTACCACACACTTTCTGTTCTTCCTGCAAAGGCATTGGTAAAATCTTTAATCATCGTTTTTTGCGGAAAGTTGAAGTGGCTGATTGCAGGTGCAGCACTGGTAGCATCTAGCCGTTTTGAACCCCATGCCATGTGCAACACAGTTGGGGATACAGTATTATATTTATTGGTATAAGCTTTTTGATACATGCTGTCCCCACTAAACTCCACAACAAAAATATTTCTTGCTCCTCCTTTTACAAAATCGCTGAACCGGTAGTACGAATAATTGGTCGTTTCATACACACTGTCAATTATCTCATAGCTGATGCGCTTATTTCCTGCCCAGCTTCCGCCATTGCGGAAAGCCATTTTGTATTTATCGCCATTGCGCACCACAAAGAATGAAAGGAAAATATCGTTTGAAGTATCTAACTCGCTTTTTCCCGAAACCTGCGAAGGTGATATTGGACGAAAATCCAGCGTCCAGTTGCTAAAACCGCCCAATGAAGTAGTAGAGCTTACCGCTCCGCTCCAGATACCAGGCAACTTGGTCAGCATGTTATAGCCCATTATGTTGGTGGTTGAGTCAATAGGAGGTACAATATCAGGATGGTTGTTGTCTTTTTCTTTACAGGAATGGAATGAAATGAAAAGCAAAAGAAAAACCCCTGCGGTTATAACACTTTTTGTTAGCTGTAATTTTTTCATGAATCGGAGTTGAATAACAAGTATAGAATAAAAAATAACAGGTTGCTAAGTGTTGTGGCAAATGGCAGGGCGAAAGCCAATAGTGGACGAAGATAAATGTCTGTCAAATACAAAGGCAATAAAAAGTGATGCGCATCACTATCTGTTTTGATCGTTCTCATTGCAAAGTAAATGCAAGCATTACATGTTTGTATTAAAATCAAACAACATGAAAAAGATACAATTCATAATGAAGAAAGTAGCTGTGCTTTCTCTTATACTGATAGTTCTATTCACCGTTAATTCCTGTAAAAAGAGCAATGATCCGAATGTATTGGGTGGTGATACCAATATTCCGCTTACACAAAAAGACAGTGTAACCAATTTGTATTTTACGGTTAACGGAGGAACCAGTTTACCGGGTGCTTCTATCAAAGTAGTCAGCAACGACAACGGAATGGTTACTTACGGTGCTACCATTGACCTTAACGCCTTACCCGATTCGGTGGTAACGCTGTTAGGTTCCATGATCCCACAGCTAATCACCTTTTATAATCCGAAAGATGTAACATGGAGCATTTCTCCATCCTGGGTGCTGACAGTGCAGTATAAAATCAAGATAACTTCAGAAGGCATGCAAAACTATTTCATAGATGGAAAACCATGGACACTACGTTATGCCGATCCGGTAGGAACCAACTACACGGTAACCCGCGATAACGGACAAACATTTACTGCTACTGTTACCGAAAAAACAGGTGCAGATGACTGGCCTTATAGTTTCTGGCTAATTAAAACCAGCAAGATAGAATACGAAGCTCCTGCCGCTGACCTGGTTTTAAGCAAAGTTACTTTCCGTGTCAACCATAAATTCGGACTTGTTTATGTGAAAGCTGTTGACAAAGACGGCAAAGAGGTTGAAGTAGATTTGATATCGTATTTCATGTTGTAGGGTATTCGAACCGGCAATTTCATTTATACAAAAAAGCCTTGCGATGTTTTAAAACATCGCAAGGCTTTTTATTCATCATACGACTTTACTTTACTTGCGCTGATGAGGTAATCGTTAAACAGGTTGAGTTGAGTTTGGCGTCCCGCAACTTTGTAAAAGGAAATAACTTCATGTTCGCTGCGCAGGTTTTTCTTCAGCTTAAACTTCAACTTCAGTGTTTTTATCTGCTCCTCAGTTCGTTCCCTTTCCTCAAGGTAGTCGTCTCTGTGAAAAACAATGCGGTATGTTTTTACTTGGTGGAAACTGTCAATCAGGTCCTGCACTTTTTCAAACAAAGCAAGCGTTACCATAGTAAGTAACATGGTGAAAGACGCAATGCCGTAATTGCCGAAACCAATGGCCATACCAACGGCGGCAGCAATCCAGATAGAAGCTGCAGTGGTTATACCTGATACAGCAAGGCCGTCTTTAAAAATTACACCGGCACCAATAAAACCTATACCGGTAACAATTTGCGCGGCAATGCGGTCATCACTCAAACCGGTGGTAATATTCAACGAAAGAATAGTGAAGAGCGTTGAACCAAGTGTAATTAAAGTAATGGTTCTGAAGCCTGCTGCCTTGCTGTGGTATTCTCTTTCAAAACCAATAATGGCACCAAAAAGAAGCGACAACCCAAGTTGTAAAAAAACTTCGTTACTCATAGAATTTAAAAATACACTTTTTAGAATTCCGAAGTTTTAAATTCACCGCTGTGCAGGAAGGGATTCAACTTAATAAGTACATCAGTTCATCGGGTTTCTGCTCGCGCAGAGAAGCGGATAGATATATTGAAGAAGCGCGGGTAACCATCAACGATGAAATTGCTCTGCCCGCTGCACGCGTCCAGGCAGGCGATGTAGTGGCGGTAGATGGCGAGAAAATTAAAATCAGCCGCAAGCAGAGTTTGTATATTGCTTTCAATAAACCCAAAGGAGTAACCAGCACTACCGACCCTACCGACCGCAGCAACATCATCTATTTCATCAATCATCCGAAACGAATTTTTCCGATTGGAAGATTAGATAAAGATTCGGAAGGTTTGATTCTGCTCACCAATGATGGTGACATCGTGAACAAAATTCTACGCGCGGGTAATGAACATGAGAAGGAATACATCGTTACGGTCAACAAGGCTATTACTCCCGAATTTGTAAAGCGTATGTCGAACGGTTTGCCGGTGCTGGGCACTAAAACAAAAACGTGTGTGGTGCGCCAAATCGGCAACCGTAGTTTTAAAATAGTTCTCACACAAGGATTGAACCGGCAGATAAGACGCATGTGCGAGTTTCTCGGCTACGATGTAATGACGCTCAAACGAATCCGCGTAATGAACATCACCTTATCAAACTTACCGGTAGGCAAATGGCGCAATCTATCTTTTGCAGAATCTGAGGAATTAAGCAAAATGGTTTCCGGTTCGGTTAAAACCGAAGAAGCCTCAGTAAAAAAGAAGAAGAGAAGATAAAAGACGAACCTTTGTCAGTTCTTTTGTTTCCTATTCCGATTGTACTCGCGGAATGAAACCATTTTTTCGCGTTGTGAATCCCACAAATTCGCCTGAACAGTTTTCAGACTTTGCCAGAATGTAATGGTATTAGTATGCTTCTGAAAAATCGGATTCTCGCGGTGAACTTTCGGCAAATTATAATTAGGAATAGCCGGAGATAAATGATGAATATGATGAAAGCCGATATTGCCGGTTAGCCAGTGACCAATCCAAGGCAACTTATAGTAAGTGCTTCCCTTCATAGCTGCAACCACATAATTCCAATTTTCTTTTCCGCTTTTGTAAATGTGTTCGTACTGATGCTGGATATAAAAAAACCAGAGTGCATAAGCTCCGAAGAAAAGCAGGTTGATGAACTGCACAATCAGAAATCTTCCCGGTCCGAGCAAATAAGCCAAACCGGCATACAATAAAACAAACATCACATTGCTGATGGTCACACTCTTCTTTACTTTCTTAAAATAATCGGTTTCTAAAAATGCGAACCGGTTGTAGACAACTACATAAAGAAAGCCACCGATAGTAAACAGGTAAAACGGATTGCGGTAAATGCGATACCACAGCTTCTTTTTCCATCCTAATGCAGCATAATCTTCCGTAGACAGACATTCAATATCGCCAATGTCGCTGAACTCTAATTGCCCGTTGTGCGCATGGTGGAAGCTGTGATTCTTTGCCCAGTATTTGTAAGGAATCAATGTGCAAACGCTGCAGATGGTTCCGATAATATCGTTGGCGGTTTTGCTTCTGGTAAACGAACTGTGCCCGCAATCGTGCTGAATAATGAAAATTCTTCCCAGTATAAATCCGTTCAGAATCGCAACTGCTGCAGAAAGCAGTATTGATTTATCGTATAAATAAAACTGGAGTGCCAACAGAAGCAGATAAAAAGTGAAACTGTTTGCCAGTTGTATAATGGCATCTTTTGTGTTGGGTATCTGGTATTTTCTTACAATCGAATTCCAGTTTTTTAAATCTTCGAGTAGTTGCTCTTTATTGAATGAGGCCATTGGGTGTTTTGTGGTGATAATGATACAGCTTATTAGATGATTTATATCATATCGCAAAGCACATCGCTGAAACTTCACGCATCTTAACAGCGATACCCTTCTTACAAAGCGGTTAAAGATTCAAATACCAATTTGGCTTTACTCTCGCCAATTTCTTTACTCAAGTCTTCTAACGAAACTTTTTTCAGCTTTTTTACGCTCTTATATTTTTTCATTAGCAACTCAAATGTTTTTTCGCCTATACCTTTTATCTGGGTCAATTCAGATTTTAGCGAGGCATTGCTTCTGCGCAGGCGGTGATGTGTAATGCCGAACCTGTGCGCCTCATCTCTCATTCGCTGAATCAGTTTAAGCGATTCAGATTTTTTATTGATGTATAGCGGTAAGGTATCTTCGGGGAAATAAATTTCTTCTAAGCGTTTAGCAATTCCAACAATCGGAATTTTTCCAAACAGGCCAATTTGTTTCAGCGCATCTACCGCACTGCTCAGTTGCCCCTTGCCTCCGTCCACAATTATCAGTTGCGGAAGTGGCTGTTCTTCTTCCATCAGACGCTTGTATCTGCGTGTAATCACTTCGTGCATCGAGGCAAAATCATCAGGCCCTTCCACGGTTTTTATGTTAAAGTGCCGGTAATCTTTCTTCGATGGCTTAGCATCTTTAAACACCACACAGGCACTCACCGGGTTCGTTCCCTGAATATTGGAGTTATCGAAACACTCAATATGTACCGGTAGTTCTTTCAGCTTCAAATCTTCCTTAAGCGTTTTCATAATGCGGAAAGCCGGCTTCTTTTCTTCCGAGGTCATGTTTTGTTTTACTCGTTCCTGCCGCATGTAAAGTGCATTCTTTACGGCCAGGTCAAGCAACCTTTTTTTATCGCCCGCCTGAGGAACGGTCAGCGTTATTTGCTCAAACGGAAAATCAATTTCAAACGGCACAATAATTTCACTGGCAGGTTCGGTTTCTTCCATAGAATGTTCGATGATGGCGCGCAGCAGAAGTTCTTCTCGCGTTTCATCGAGTACCCGCTTTATTTCCATTGCCCGCGTTTTTACCACTGTTCCGTTTACAATTTTCAGGTAATTCATAAACGCGGCTGTTTCGTTTTCGGTGTAGCCATACACATCAATGTCTGTCAGCTTAGGGTTGACGATGGTCGACTTGTTTTCGAAACCGCTGAGTATTTCAATCTTCTGTCTGAACTCTTCGGCCTTTTCAAACTGCATATCGGCCGCATACTCGTTCATTTTCTTCTTCAGATAATTTTTCACTGAGCCGAAATTGCTTTTCAGAATATTTCTTATCTGCTGAATTTCTTCATTGTAATCTTCTGTAGTTTGAAAAGACTGACAGGGGCCGAGACAATTTTTTAAGTGATATTCCAGACACACTTTAAATTTTCCCGCTTCAATATTTTTCTGTGTAAGGTTAAGATTACAGGTGCGCAGCGGAAAAATTTCTTTCAGCAAATCCAACACTATTTTTGCGTTGAACACAGAAGTAAAAGGGCCGAGATATTCCGAGCCGTCTTTAATAACCCTACGGGTAAAGAACACGCGCGGGAAAGGTTCTTTTTTAATGCAGATGAAAGGATACGTTTTATCATCTTTCAGCATCACGTTATAGCGCGGCTGATATTTTTTGATGAGCGAATTTTCTAAGAGAAATGCATCCTGTTCGGTATCTACAATTACAAACTCAATTTTGTTGATGAAATGAATCATCCGTTGTATGCGGTTGCTGTGGTCGTTCTTGGAGAAATAAGAACTCACCCGTTTCTTCAGGTCCTTCGCTTTGCCGATGTAAATAATTTCTTCGGTCTCGCTGATGTATTTGTAAATGCCCGGTTGGCCGGGAATGGTATCGCGGTAAATTTTATACTCTTCGGAAGTCATAGATTATTCGTACTCATTTCCTTTTTCGCCACTGCTGTTGCCTTTAAACTTTCCACAGTCGAGTTCAATGTTGATGTGTTCAGCTGGCGGCTCGAACCGGTGCTCGGGATTTATTTCGCTTTTGAAATTCAGACTGTCCGTATAAACTTTCTGAAAAAACTTTGCCCAGATAGGAAGTGCGGTGCTTGCTCCCTGTCCGTTCTCCATGCTGTGAAAGCGGATGTAGCGGTCATCGCAGCCCACCCACGAACCGGCAATTAAATCGGGCGTTAATCCAATAAACCATCCGTCAGAATAATTCTGCGTGGTTCCGGTCTTGCCCATGATATCGTTCATCAGTTTCCACCGGTAGCGCAAACGCGAAGCTGTTCCGCCCAACACTACACCGCGAAGCATTTCGGTCATTACATAATTGGTTTGTTCATCCAGCGCTTCATTTTTGTTGGCCACAAAATCCTGCAGCACGTTTCCGTTGCGGTCTTCAATGCGGGTAACAAATAACGGCTCCACGTGCGTGCCTTTGTTGGCGTAAGTGGTGTAAGCGCCTACCATTTCAATTAACGAAACATCTGCCGAGCCAAGGCAGATAGAAGGCTGTACCGGTATCTCGCTTTTTATACCCATGGTTTGTACCAGTTTCACCACACTCTCGGGCCCTATCTCGTGCATTAAATAGGCCGTTACACAGTTAATAGAATTCGCCAGCGCTTTTCGCAAGGTGAGCATGCCGCCATATTTCCCATCGCTGTTTTTAGGCGTCCAGTCCTCGAGCAATCCAAAGCGAGGATCGGTTTTTTCGAAGGTAACCGGTTGGTTGGGTACCTGAAAGCAGGGAGAGTAACCTTTATCGCGGATGGCAACGGTGTAAACAAAAGGCTTGAACGTAGAACCGATTTGCCGCTTGGTGTTGATGTTTACATGGTCGTACTGAAAATATTTATAGTTGGTGCCGCCTACCCACGCACGTATAAATCCCGACTCGGGGTCAACCGCCAGAAAACCATTCTGCAAAATCATGCGGTGGTAGCGGATAGAATCATACACGCTGATGAGCGTATCTTTTTCACCTGCTGCATCATACGAAAAAACTCTGCGCTTGCCCGGCTTCTTCAAAACAGCATCAATTTCTGCTTCAGTTTTTCCTTGGTTTTTGAGGTCAATGTATTCGGGGCAGTGCGAGTAAATAGCCTGCCACTCGGTCGGAAAATCTTTCCAGGGGTCTTTGCCTTTCCAGCTGGAAAAAAACTTTTCCTGCATTTCGCGCAGGTGTTCGCGCTGCGCTTCTTCGGCATAACGCTGCAAACGCGAATCGATGGTGGTGTAAATCCGCAAACCGTCCTTATAAATATTGTATTTGCTGCCATCGGGCTTGCGGTGCGCCTCGCACCAGTCTTTCATCCACATGCGCAGATACTCACGAAAATAGGCCGCCTCGCCTTCGTTCTGTGTATCGGGGTGAAAGTTCAGTTTAATGGGAAGTTTGAAAAGCGAATCGCGCTGCGCACGGGTAATAAATTTGTAGTTATACATTTGGTCAATCACCACATTTCTTCGCTGCAACGAGGCCCCGGCTCTTGAGCGCGGGTTATATTGCGAAGGCGCTTTGAGCATGCCCACCAGCACAGCCGCTTCTTCAATCTTTAGCGAATCGGTAGCCTTGCCGAAATACACATACGCTGCCGACTTAATTCCGTAAGCATTATCGTTAAACGGCACGGTGTTGAAATACATGGCCATTATTTCCTCTTTGGTATAAGAGCGTTCCAGCTTTACGGCAATAATCCATTCTTTCAGTTTGCGGAAGATGAGCTGCAGTTTGCTCAGCCGCTCGCGCGGAAAAAGATTTTTTGCCAGTTGTTGCGTAACGGTGCTTCCGCCTCCGCCACCTTCTCTACCCACTAAACCTTTCAGCACACGCAGCAGGGCGCGGAGGTCAACACCGGTGTGGTCGAAAAAGCGGATGTCTTCGGTAGCCAGCAGGGCGTTCTTTAAATTGGCATTGATGTTTTCGTAAGCAATGTTGCTGCGGTTTTGCAAATAAAATTTGCCTATCACCTGCTTATCGGTACTGATAACTTCGGTTGACAGACTGCTGTTGGGGTTCTCCAGTTCTTCAAAGCTGGGCATGTAACCCATTTTGCCAATGGCAATAAGCCAGAACAAAGCCACTACGGTTAAAATGCCAATAAAAAAACCCGCCCATAAAGCGAGAAAGAATTTTTTATTCTTCATCGGGGCGAATATAAGAGATGAAATTTGTTTAGGGGGTTACCGCCTCAAAGCGCGGGTCAGGCTATCCCTTTAAAGCCAAGGCAAAGCCGGGCAACTAGCGATAAAAAACTCCAAAAAACTTTGCTACAACAATACCATTGTTTTTATCTGCCTGGCTGGATTATCTTCCAACTCATGAAAGCAAGTGGATTTACTCAATTAACGATCGTTCATGGCATAAAAGCAAGTGAATTTGCTTCATCAACGAGTGTTCATGATATAAAAGCAAGTGAATTCACCTCATCAACGAATGTTCATGGCATAAAAGCAAGTGGATTTGCTTCAACAACGAGCGTTCATGGCATAAAAGCAAGTGAATTTACCTCATCAACGAGCGTGAATGACGTAAAAGCAAGTGAATTTATATCATCAACGAGCGTGAATGACGTAAAAGCGAGTGGATTTACCTCATCAACTCATTTGCTAATCTACAAATCAGTTAATCTCTATTAATAAACCCGCTTAAAAAACTTGTTGTATTCATCCACATTCTTTTCGCTCAGCAGGGTGCTGAAGTTAGTGGTAGAGATACAGGTAATAGCGAATTGCTCCGGTTTCAAATCATTAAAAAGCTGGGCCTGTTTTTTTATCAGGTTGTAATAAGTCATCACATCATCGCGGTTTTTAAACTGCCGGATATTGATGAGTTTATTCTTGCTGTCAATCATTACCTGCTTGCCTACCAAACGCTTTTCAGGCACTACCGATGAGTTATAGGCATCTACTTTTGCCATGGTGCTCATCACTGCGCTTTGTGGCGTTGCAGGGTCTTTAATGTAAATAATAAAGTAGTGCACCGCAGCATCGCTGCGCACGTAAACCGAAGTGGTATCTTCAGTAGCCACCGGCTCTGCCGCACTTGGTTTAGTAGCAGTATCAGTTACAACCACATTGTTTTTAGCAACCGTGTCCTTAACCACCGTTTGTTGCGCATGCAAAGTATCCACCTTCACCTGCATACCATTCTTAATGGCTTGCTGTTTGGCCTCATTCAGCTTTTGCTGAATTTCACTCACACCGGTATCGCGCGATGAACTGATGCCGAAATATTTTGCGTTCAGCGAATCGCGCTGTAAAGAATCTTTGCTCAAATCAATTTGCGGAAGTGTTGATTTGTTGAGATACGAAAGAAGATCAGTGGCGGTCTTCTTCACTTCCACATCTTTTGTTTTGTTGATGATTTTGTTCAGCGCCTGCACATAATCGCCTAAACGGTTTTGTTTTGAAAGCACCAGCGCCTGGAGCAACTGAAACTTAGCACTCAAAGGATTCGGCTTAAAAAGATTATCCGCCATTTCGCATTTATACCAGCAGGAGTCCAGACTGTCTCGCGAATAATCGTTGTAAGCAGATTGGTAATAATCATCCACCGCCTGTTCTTTCTGTTTAGCAGCATTAATGTAATTCGGGTCGCGCAGCACTTTTGCAATTACACTCTCCGGAAACTCTGCCAGGATTTTGTTTTTGTATTCTTCGGCTTTGGCAGTTTGCTTTTCGTGCAGGGCAATCAGGTAAATATTATAGTAACTCTCCAGCA
>CAIYOV010000111.1 GCA_903927935.1 uncultured Bacteroidota bacterium
CTACCAAAGCCCAAACCCCTGCCGGAGCAATAGAGTTCGAAATTTTGAAGATTACAATGGAGTAACATGCCTACCATTTTCACGCGGATTATAAACGGGGAAATTCCTAGCTATAAAATTGCAGAGGACGAAAATTATTTTGCCTTTCTTGACATTTCTCCATTGGCAAAAGGCCACACACTCGTAGTTCCTAAAATTGAAGTGGATTACATTTTTGATATAGATGATTCTTCTCTTGGAGGCATGATGGTATTTGCAAAAAAGGTTGCTCATGCTATTGATAAAGCAGTTCCTTGTACTCGAGTAGGCATTGCAGTTATAGGTTTAGAAGTTCCGCACGCACATATTCATTTGATTCCGCTTAACTCAGTAAGTGATATTGATTTCAGCCGGCCGAAGTTGAAATTAGAAAAAGAGTTGATGGAGAAAATAGCTGAGGAAATTCGTTCGAAGTTGTAGAACTGATTCTCCGAAAACTATTTTACTTTTCTTCCTTTAGCCACGCGCTGTTTCACTTCCATATTTTCAATTTTACGGATGTCAACTAATAGCGAAGCGTATTTGCTGTCAGGTTCGGTGTAATATTCATTACCGGCATAATGAACTTTTCCCATTTCATTCTTCCAGTCACTGGCAAGCAATACGTATTTGTCGCTGGCGTTTGGGTTTACTCCAAAACTTAAATACCGGTCGTCACTTTGTTCAAAACTGACTAACAGTTTTTTGTCGTTGGGTATTTCTGTAACCACTCCTTTTGTTCCGGCAGGGATGATAATTTCTTCCACCTTGCTCCCATGAATGGTTTTAATTTTTCCTTGCACTATATCGGTGGAACCCTTAATAGCCTCACGATGCAGAACAACATCATGCGAAACATAAAACTGTATTCGTTTTATTTCAGATTCGCCCCAATTGTATTTTTTCTTCATCGCATCGGTATAAGGAACCAGATTTTTGCAGGAAGAAAGAAAGGAGATAAGTGAAACGAATAAAAGTATATTTCTCATAAGAAATTTTTTTTGCGGTGTAAAATTCAATTACAATGCCAACAAAATTTGGATGAGATAAAGGTGAAGTAGTTTAGTGCAGTACTGATAATTTTAAGGTTTTTTCTGAATGTGATGTTTGCAGGGTTACGAAATAAATACCCTGTGCCTGTCCGCTTAAATCAATTTCGAAATTACCCTGTGTAGTGTTTAATACTTCTTTCGAAAAAATTTCTTCTCCTATTACATTCATCACTTTCAGTTTCGCTTTCCCTACGATAGCTGCTGAATATTTCACAATCACTCTGCCATTGGTCGGATTCGGATAAACTGCTATCTGAAATGGCTCACTTTCTAAATCGTTCAAAGCTGAAAATATGCCTTCTTTTATTTCAAACCTGTCTAGACCAGCCTCTACAATATTCGGATTACTGCTTGTGGCATCGCTAGCATCAATAATCAGACGAGTGTTGCTGGTGAGGGCAACATAATCGCTGATACGGAAAGTTTTCGTAGTCCAGTAGTTGGAAGGTGCCTGTGCAGGTGTAGTGTTTTCAAGTGTTACGGTGGTTACACCGTTATTCAGTTTTACAGTAAAGTTATCATCGGGGGTATTGCTGTTTTGCGAGCCATCGTAAAACCAACGTTCATAACGCACATACGGATCGGTGAAACCTGACAAATCGAACACCGGTGAAATAAGTGTGACGGTTCCGTTGTCAATATCATCGGTAGTTCCTGTGCCGCCACCGTTACCGGTCATAAAACATTTCAACCCGAAATCGTCCTGTGCATCTAACTCGGGATTTGCAGCTTCCCCCTGATAAAAAGTTCCTACCGGTATATCTCGTGTCCAGAATCCACCCGATGAAGTGGCATTCTTTGTCCAGTTGTAATCGAAAAGAAAATCATCATAGTAATGATGGTTCTCTAAAGGAATAGTAATGCTTGCAGAACCCGATGAAAAAGCAGTATGAACGGCAAACTGGTTAGTCATATATCCCCATTTGCCCGCATATACATCATAATAGCCATCTAATAAATTTGGAATAGTGAAGTTGCCAAAGGCATCTGCCGTGGTTTCAAAATCTTCCTGCCCATCGAACAAAACTTTTGCATTGGCAACATTGGCAGAGGAGGAAGCATCTATCACATGGCCGGAAAACGAAAACGAGTTGAATTCATTCGTACAACCTAAACTAGACTGAATTGAAAGACGCGAAGTGGCAAGGGTAGCGCGCATTACATCGCACTGGTCGTGTGTAAAAAGATGGAGTTGGTCGTCATCGGCATAGTCCATGTAATTCATCCACATGTCTTTTTCATCTACCGGTGTTTCGTGACAGGTGTTTTGCAGTAGATTGGGCTGACCGAAAGTGGCAGATGCTTCAGGAGGTGTATCGCATATAAAATCACCCTGCAGATTGCAGGTTTGTGGGGTCATGCCCACGCAGCTATCCTGAAAGGTGTGATACAGATTAAGCCAATGGCCGACTTCATGTACTGCAGTTCTGCCTTTATCGTGCGAAGAGGCAAATGGGTTATCTGGAGCTTTGCCTACATGGCGATAATCTAAAACAACACCATCCTGATTCCAGGGGAACAAACCCGGAGGTGTGGCATAGCCGAGCAATGTATTGCCAAGATTTGTGGTCCATATATTTAAATATCTCGATGGGTCCCACTGGGTGCTTGGCTTAATATTCGTATCGAAATTAGATGTGTTGGAAATATTATGACGGGTAACTCCAACTTCGGCCATTGTAGTTCCGGCAGTGTCGAATTGAGCAAGGCAAAACTCAACCATAATATCCGCCTGCCTGCCTTGAAACCATGAAGGGATAGCTGCTGTATCGGCATTGCGTAAGCGGTAACATTCGTTTAGAACATCAATTTGCGATTGTATTTGTGCGTGTGAAATATTTAAACCAAAGCCCAGTGTTTGGTTGTTATGTATGACATGAAACACCACAGGTATGGTAATAATTATTTGCCTGTTGTTACGTGAAACGTTTGAATTTAAGTAAGCGGAAATGTCATCCCGGGTTTGCTTAAGTAATTGAGCTGCATTCGGATTGTTCTGAAATAAATCGTGCAGCAGTTTATCGGACCCGCACTTTTCGGGCTGTTGAGCAAATAAACTAAAAGCAAAAAGTAAAAGACAAAATGTAAGAAGAGATTTCAATTTGATTGGTTATGCGTTCGTAAAAAGTTGGACGAATGTAGAAGAAATGTGAGAATGGACAACCAGTTCACGGACTCTTCTATACTATCCGGTTTCCGTCTTTATCAAAAACCTGCATAGCGTCTTCGCGGTGAGTGGCTTTAACGGTCAGACGTTCGAAAATACTGTTGATGATAGAGAGCAGAATGCTGAAGAACAACGCCTGCCAGAAACTTGCTACAGCAAATCCGGGCTTTAAAATCCAGGCTGCTATTTCAATAATAAAAGCGTTGATAACCAGCAAAAAAAGTCCAAGCGAAACGATAGTAGCCGGAATGGTTAAAAAAATAAGTAAGGGCTTAACCGAAACATTCAAAAGTGAAAGCAGGGCAGCAAGTATAACTGCATACCAGAAACTTTCCAGATACACCCCGGGCAAAATGTAGGCAGTAATAACCACTGCAATGGCATTGAGAAAAAGCTTGATTATAAAGTTCATATAGGTATAACGATGAGGGGGCGAAAATAATTTATTGTAGAAAATTATTTTTTTGAAACATAAGAGACAAATCTGCCCTGTCCGGCCACACTTATCACCATCATATCAAAGGGCAGATGCTAAAAAGCAAATTAAGGCTTGTGTTTTACAAGAAACCCATTTGAGGGCCGCCCCGTAAACAGACAGAAAATAAAATACCATGAAAAAATTTTTACTCGTATGCCTTTTAGGCCTGGGTATGCTGTCGCCCTCTACAACTGTTTCAGCAAAGGAATCTTTAAAGCATCGTATTGTTAACTGCGGTATAGAGGGTTGGGTGCTAACCGCCAATTCGGAAAAAGCAGACGGGATGATTAACTTGATGGAAGTAAGAAAACTGCCGGATGGTAAGTTGATGGCTTCGCAGAGTTGCAATGATTATACCTGTTCAATGGATATTTCAAGTTTGCCTGGTGGAAGTTACGTGGTGAAAGTGGTTACAACGTACACAACTTATACGCAACAGTTCAAAAAATAATTAGTATGCGAATGGTCATGCAACATTCGGTTGTGTGACTTTTCTTGTACCGGTTTTATGTTTCTGAGCTAATTGTACCTGCAGCCAGTTGCTGCCGGGAAAAGCATCTGTTGCTTTTAGTTCTTGAAGTATTAAATCTGTTTCGCTCTGATTGGCTTTAATCAATTTAGTAGCATAATCAATAAACCGGGTAAAGGCATTTGAAAGATGCTGGATCTCTTTTTTGTAACGCAGTAAGTACTTCTCGAATGAAAGAAGGTGATTGAGTAGAGTGTCGGTGTCAGATGGGTCACATTCGTACAAACTCATCCATTGCCAACGCCTGATAATGCTGTTGAAGATGACCTCTTCTTTAGCTTGTGCAAGCAGGAAAAAGCGTATAGCTTCCTTATGTTTCTTTAACGCATAATTATAAAGCCCATTGGCAAAAGCCAGATTGGTTTCGTGGTGTTCTGCGGGCAAAAGGGGAGCATAGTCCTTAATAAACTGGTTAATCCATTCCGGACTTTTTTTGTTTAATACGGCTATGCTGATGATGTTGCGGAAAATAATGGGCAACATTTTTCCATTCTCAAGCAGTAAGTTGTATTTCATCTTCCACTCCATCCACCATAAGTATTCATTGCCGGCAGATTCATATCCTTTATTGTACCATTTAAGGCAGTGGTTGATGGTATAGTTGGTTATTTCACTAAGGCTTGCCGGACTTTTATCGTAACCTTGTTTAGCCGCAAATTGTTTAATAAACTGGTAATACAAATCGCTTTCAGCATAGGTGGATTCCTCCATCATGCGGTAAACATTTACAAACAGATACACATAAGGATAATGTTCGTTCGTATTAGGTTCCAGGGTTTTTAGCAAAGCGGCAACAGGTTCCTCGTTATAATCGATTCCAAGTATCTGTTTTCGACAGAGAGCTTCGCAGAGATAACGCATTTTCTTAAGTGCGGAAAACTCATCTATTGATCGCAATAGTGGATTTATATCATTTTGAGAGGTGCGATTTAACTTAGCATCGAAACCGTTAAAAGAAAGTTCGGTAAGGGCGAGCCGGTAATAAAATGTCTCAATATCCTGTTCCGGGCAATTTTGCAGCGATTCCATTTCTGTTTCATAACCTTTATTAAACTGCGCGGTAAGCCCGATTTCCTGAAAGGCCTTGAGCCTGTTAATCGCCTTGGCGCGCTTGTTTTTCTGCCAGTCCTGTACCGCTAAAAAATCTTCGATAGCCTCCAGCAATTCGCTGCCTGCTCGTGCTTGTTTGGCCGGGGTAGATAGGTTTTGTGAAGTTACTCCTATAGTCTGGGGGGTAATTTTGTTTTCCGGAAAACGGGGATACAGAGGAGCTAAATAATCAAACAAAGTAACAGAACCGGTAGGAACTTTGAAATAAGGGGAGCGAACATAGTCGCGCAAAGCTTTAAATGAGGGGTCATCTAAGGTTTGCAGGGTGGTTATTAGTTTACTTAAATGCATGGCAGCTGAGTTTAAATTTCCGGTTTTTTGTAAAAAAACGAAGGTTTTAAAAAGTTACTAAAATGCCTTTCTTCATTGGTAAATCTGATTCTGTGACACCAAATATAATAATAAAAACAACATGGAATTTGTAAAAACGGGTAAAATCTGTCTTTGCATGCCTTTTCGGGGTAGTGTAACATTGCTTTTGAAAGAAAACACACCCCATGGAAACCCACATTGAAATAACCGAAAATAATCTGAATAAGGCAGATGTTATCAGCAACAACCAAAAACAAATTAAACGCGCAAACTTTCTGATGAAGTCAGTAAACAGCCCCATACGCCAGCGCATTATCAGTTTATTGCTTTTTAGCGAAAAACTGGCGGTGCATGAACTTTGTACGGAAATGCGGATGGGACAATCGGTAATGTCGCAGCACCTTTCTATTTTACGCAAAGCCAAACTGGTCATATCTCACCGCGAAGGAAAAGAGGTTTTCTATTCCATTAACGAAGACCACCTGACCGAGATAATTGAATTTGTAAAACAACTTTCAAATAAATAATAAACCCCTAAAAACCGCATAAGCCGAAAAGCGGATATCTAATAGAGTAGGCAAAACCAAAAAAACGGAAACCATGAAAAAAGAATTCACAGACGTAATCAACAAAATCTTTAACAAGAACCGCGACTTAGGTTTAATCCACGGCTCTACACAGGATGACATTTTAGATGGCAAACATGTTACCGTTCGCGGCAACAAAATGGTTTACTACGGCTCATGCAGCTATTTAGGCCTCGAAACCGATGAGCGTTTA
>CAIYOV010000112.1 GCA_903927935.1 uncultured Bacteroidota bacterium
CATACATTTCGCGTATTTTATCGTTGTTAATGATAAGAAGCGTGTCTACATTGGCACGTAATTTTTCAATTCCTTCCATCGCTTTGTTATAACGCGATTTGCCTTCGAACCAAAACGGAGTGGTTACAATTCCAACCGTAAGTAATCCCATTTCGCGTGCAATACGTGCTACCACCGGTGCTGCACCGGTTCCGGTTCCGCCACCCATACCGGCAGTAATAAAAACCATCTTCGTGTTTTTCGAAAGTAGTTCTTTAATTGCTTCAACAGATTCTTCAGCACTCTTTTCTCCTACTGTGGGCTCAGCACCGGCACCTAGGCCTTGCGTAAGTTCAGGGCCAAGTTGAATTTTATTCGGAATGTGACTCATATCCAACGCCTGGGCATCAGTGTTAAGCACAACAAAGTTTACTCCTACAATACCTTGGTCGAACATGTGGTTAACAGCATTACTGCCTCCACCGCCAACGCCAAATACTTTTATTATGGATGATTGGTCTTTTGGTAAATCGAATTGAAAAAGTGGCTCCATGTTATTTGTTTTTTTGTTCCGGATAAGTTCCTCTCTAAAGAACGGAAGCCGGAGGTTAAAAATTGTGTGTCCTTTTGTAATACGAATTTGCACGCAACTAGGGCAGGTAAAGAATTTTACGCTTTACAATTATCTACTTGTATTTGTGCTGTGTCAGAAAAAATATACAAACGTTTTCTTATTTTTCAAAGTCACCGTTTACTCGGTCGTCTTTAAACCAATTCTCAAAAGCAACTGCCATTTCTTTCAAAATATTTCCTCTCCTTGATGGTAAGGGTTTCTCTATATCTTCTTTCGTTGTTGGCATTTCCGGTTCTTCTTCCAATACAACTTCAACAGTTTTTGGTTCTGTAGTTATTGGTTCAAATAATTCAGGATAGAATTTCATTTTCTCTGTTTCATCGAAACTGTTATATTGTTTGAAACCTTCCAGCACTAATCCTAAACCGGTGGCATACATCGGGTTTTTCAATTCATCCCTGTTGCTGCTAGCTAGAAAAGAAGTAGGATAGCCTACGCGGGTGGAAAGACCGGTGGTAAACTCTACCATTTGTTTCAAATGTTTCAATTGCGAACCTCCACCGGTAATAACAATACCCGCATTGAGTTGGTTGGCATAACCGGAACTCTTTATTTCAAAATATACCTGCGCGAAGATTTCTTCCATGCGCGCATTGATAATGCTTGCCAGTGTGCGCATCGAAATTTCTTTCTTGTTGTGTCCGGCAATCCCCGGTATAGAAACAATTTCATTCTCATGCATTTCGTTAGGCAATGCACTGCCAAACTGTACCTTCAGTTTCTCTGCCTGATTGCGAAGCATTTTGCAGCCGTCCATAATGTCTGAGGTAATAATATTTCCGGCAAAAGGAATTACGGCAGTGTGTCGGATAATTCCATCTTTAAAAATGGCAACATCAGTTGTTCCACCACCGATATCAACCAATACTACACCGGCTTCCATTTCTTCTTCATGCAACACCGAGGCAGACGAAGCCAACGGTTCCAGAATTAAGCCAAGCATTTGTGCATTGGCACGCTCCACACAGTTTTTTATGTTTTGTGCAGCAGTTATCTTACCGGTAATGATGTGGAAATTTGCTTCCAGACGGCTTCCGCACATACCTATCGGGTCTTTAATTCCGTGCATATTATCTATTGTGAATTCCTGCGGTAATACATGAATAATTCTTTCGCCCGGGTTAAGCGCTAACCGGTGCATTTCATCCAACATAATTTTAATATGCTCGCGGGTGATTTCTTCATTGGCTATAGGCAAGGTATAAATGCCACGGCTTTGTGTGCTTGCAATATGCTGCCCCGCAATGCCCACATACACCACATTTATTTTGTAACCGCATTGTTTTTCGGCATCGGCAATGGCGGCAATAATAGCATCGGTAGTGTGCTTGATATTTCTAACCTCACCGTGTGTAACACCAAGCGATGGCGCTTTGCCAAGGGCAAGAATTTTCAATTTGCCATACTGGTCGCGCTGCGAAACAATGCAGGCAATTTTTGTGGTGCCTATATCGAGGCCTACAATAATCGGGTTTTCTTTAGTGTGGTTGATTGCCATAGTGAAATTTTTATAGTGTATTAGTTGTGTCGTTCTTTTCGCAAACCACTTGGTTCATATAACGCAGGTCAATTGCTTTGTATTTTGTCCAGCCCACCTTTGCCATTCCTTCTTTGTAGAAAATTTTGAGTCGCTCAAATTTTTCTTTCATGTTCTCTTCAGAGTTCCCGAAGTGAATAATGTGTCCACTTATTTTAGGTATCACATCTAGCTCTCCGTTAGCGTTTACATAAATCTGGTCGACCACCGAATTAAGAAATGTATCGCGCTGAACAAATTGAGTTAGGTTGAAAAGATCGGTTTGCACAGTACTGTCGCGTTTGGGGGTTTGATGCATTTCTACATCGCCCAGCGCTATAATAACGTGCGATGTAAATTTATCGGAGAGCGGTATCCTTTCGTTCTTTTCGCTGATATAATAGCCCACACCATCGCTGTTCAGTATCCGAAGAATTGGACGTTTCTGAATGACATCCACTTTTATGTTTTGTTGCAGGTCAACAAAAATTTCGGCATTGTCAATAAAAGGATTTTTCTCCAGTTCCTTTTCCAGCGTTCTGAAATCGATATGTGCTAGTTGTTTGCCTACGATGTCCTCACCACTTAAAAAATTGATGCGGTCTTTAATTTCGTTCTCGGTTAAAAATGCCAGGCCGGAATCGTAATCAATCTTTACCTCTAAGTTTTTACAAGTGAGTTGATTTTGTTTTTGAATGGCCGAAGTAAGCACCACCACAAACAGCGCAGCAAACGAAAGCACGGTAACTATCGTCAGAATTTTTTTGAGTATGCGCCAGATTTTTTTCATTGCGATTAGTGTCATGCCAAATGTGCAACACACGACTATAAACTAAACGCTGAGTTGTTGACAGAAATTGTGAATGGAAACAGAAGTGAGTAAAAGAAAAGACAACACCTAAGCCTAAAGGTACGGTAGGGCTTTACTTTGAGGAAAGAATCTCTTTGATTGGTGCCAGATACTTATCAATATCGCCTGCACCAATGGTCAGCAGCACTTCGAAGTTTTTGCTATTTACAAAATCAAGAAGTTCCTCTTTCTTAATCAAAGTTTTTTCAGGGCAGGTAAGTTGGTTGAAAATCAGTGCTGAGGTCACTCCCTCCATAGGTAATTCACGGGCAGGGTAAATATCCAGCAGCACCACTTCATCGGCTTTGCTTAGTTGCTCAGCAAACTCTTTTGCTAAATCTTTGGTGCGGCTAAACAGGTGAGGTTGAAATACAGCCGTAATTTTACTCTTCGGATAAATCTCTCGAACACTCTCTACAAACACGCGAATTTCTTCGGGATGGTGCGCGTAATCATCTATAAAAGTGACTTTCTCATTGGCAAACACCTTTTCAAATCTTCTCTTAATTCCTTTGAAAGAAGCTAAGGCCGCTTTAATGTGTTCGTCAGTAATCTTTAACTCTTTGGCAATGGTAATGGCGACAATGGCGTTTTCGATGTTATGAAAACCACCAATGTTTAACCTCAAGCCTTTTATCTCCGTTCCGAAATAATTTAGATTGAAAAGATAACCGCCATCAGTCACCCAATACTTTGAGCAATACACATCACTGGTTTCATCATGCAAAGAATAAAAGGCCTTGTCAAGCACCGGTAAATTCTCTTCAATGCTCTGTCCGGATTTTATTGCCAGGAAGCCTTCTTCCGATATTTTGTTGGTGAACTCAATAAACGCTTCGTCAATTTTCTCTTTGGTGCCGTAAATATCCAAGTGGTCGGTGTCAACGGCAGTTATTACAGCCATATCAGGAGCAAGACGGTGGAAAGACCGGTCAAACTCATCGGCTTCAATAACCACCACATCGTTTTGCCCTTGCAGAAAATTGGAATTGTAGTTCACGGCTATGCCACCTAAAAAGGCGGAACATCCAAAACCTGATTCAGTCAGAATGTGGGCAATCATTGAACTCACGGTTGTTTTTCCGTGCGAACCTGCAACAGCTATGGTGAACCGGTCAGATGAAATGATACCCAGCACTTCGCTGCGCTTGCGCAGTTCGAAATTATTATCCTTATAAAAATTAAATCCTTTATGGTCTTTAGGAATGGCGGGAGTGTAAACCACTAAATCAATATCTTTAGGATAAAGATTTAAATCATCTTCAAAGCTTACACGAATGCCTTCGCGCTCCAGTTCATCGGTTAGGGCGGTTTGTGTTTTATCGTAACCATTTACTTCCGCGCCCAGCGACTTAAAGTAGCGAGCCAGTGCGCTCATTCCAATTCCGCCAATTCCCAGAAAATAAATCTTCTTAATGTCTTTCAGGTTTCTCATTTGTCGCAAACTTTCAAAATTTCCTTCACAATATTTTCAGCAGCATTTGGCAATGCCATCTGTTTAATGTTAGCACTCAGTTCTTTTTGCAGCGATTCGTTTTGTAATAAATCGAAAGCCGCGCCAATTAAATTCAATTTTGCTTCATCATCCTTAATCATGATGGCAGCGTTTCTGTTCACTAACGCAAGTGCATTATGGGTTTGGTGGTCTTCCGCTACATTAGGTGAAGGAACAAGAATAACAGGCCTGCCAATCAATTGTAATTCAGAAATAGAAAGTGCACCGGCCCGTGATATAATTACATCGGCACAGGTGTAGGCGTAATCCATTCTATCAATAAACATTCTGGCATGCAGATTCGAAACATCTTCGGCAACTTTACGGCAATCTTCAAAATAAACCTTACCGGTTTGCCAGAGAATCTGACAGTCATTTTCTCTAATTCTTTCAATAGCTGCCTCCACGCTGTGATTCAATGTTCTTGCACCTAAACTTCCACCAATAATCAGAATGGTTTTTTTGTTGGCATTCAAACCGAAATACTTTATAGCCTCTTCTCTGCTGCTATTCATGTTCGCTATTTCAGCACGCACAGGGTTTCCGGTCAATACAATTTTCTCTTTCGGAAAAGCCTTTTCCATTCCTTCGTAAGCCGTGCAAATGACTTTAGCATTCTTTGAAAGAAGTTTATTGGTTACTCCGGCAAAAGAATTTTGCTCCTGAATTACCGTGGGCATTCCCGCAAAACTTGCTGCGCGTAGGAGAGGACCGCTGGCATAACCGCCAACACCGATGGCTACATCCGGCTTAAAGGTTCGAATGATATTGTAAGCAGAAAGCAAACTTCCGATAAGTTTGAACGGAAGACTAAGATTTTTGAGAATAGAGCCCCGTTGAAAGCCCGCTATGTTCAATCCTTTTATTTCGTAGCCCGCTTGCGGCACTTTTTCCATTTCCATTCTTCCGTTAGCTCCAACAAAAAGAATTTTAGCAGCAGGATTTATTTTCTTAATGGCATTCGCAATGGCAATTGCAGGGAAAATATGACCGCCTGTTCCGCCTCCTGAAATGATTACTCTAAAATCTTTCACACAATTTATTGAAGTAGTAAGTCAACTGTTATGCTTTTCCCATCTTTCACTTCCACTATCTTTTGGTCGTACAATTCTTTCGTCCCATCCCATTTTTGTGATGATATTTTATAATTCGCGTTTTCAACATTATGGAATATAGCTACTCCTTGAGCTGAGGAGAGCTCTAAATCAAACTTTAAACTATCTGAAGTATTTACCATTAGAACGGTGACTGCGTCCGCAATTTCTATAGGCTGCCCAATTGATTGTTTTTTCACAGTTACCGTTATTGTTCCGGTTTTCTTACACGAAGAAACCAGTAAAACGGTAGAAACTAAAAGAAGAATGGTTAGTTTTTTCATAACTAAGAGTATTGGATTATGCCGTTTCTAACGCACTTTCTTCTTCAATATTTCTGGAAACAGAAAGGATAATTCCAAAGGCTATGGAAGTAAAAATTACGGAACTTCCTCCCATGCTTACCAGCGGAAGCGTAACTCCGGTTACCGGTAGCAGGTTTACCGCAACAGCCATGTTTATCATGGCTTGTGTAACCAATGCGATTCCTAAACCAACAGCTAGTAAGGCTCCAAAGGCTTTAGGCGCTTTTATAACAATACGGATACATCGATATAAGAAGAACAGATAAAGCAATACAATCCCTGCACCGCCAATCAAGCCATACTCTTCAATAATGATAACGTAGATAAAGTCGTTATAAGCTTGCGGTAAAAAATTTCGTTGATCGCTGCCACCGGGGTTTAGTTTGAATAATCCACCCTTGGCAATGGCAATCTTTGCCTGCTGAACCTGATAATCTTCATCCTCTGCAGCGCGGTGTTGCGTAAAGTTTTCAATTCTGTTTTTCCAGGTGTGCATTCTTCCTTTCAACATGTTATCGGGAAGCAGGAAAAGAAGCGCGAAGAAAGTGGCACCTACCACTACACTTACGCCAAACAGCATAGCAATATGCTTTAGCGCAATTCTGCCAATGAACATGATAAAAACAGAAGTGCAAAATAGTATGGCAGAGGTAGAAAGATTTTCAGGGGCAATAAGTAAACAGGTGAGGATGATGGGAAGTAAAATCGGAATAAAAGCTTCTTTAAAGTCGGTGATTTGGTCCTGTTTTAAGGAGAGCTGTCGGGCCAGAAACATAATCAGCGCAAGCTTTGCCAAATCGGAGGTTTGAAAAGTCAGTCCGACAACCGGAAGTGTAATCCACCGGTTTGCATCGTTCAATTCTGTTCCGAAAAACATCGTGTATATCAATAACGGAATGCTGATAAACCAAAGTAGTTGCGCAATACGCGAGTAATATTTGTAATCAATCATGTGCGTTACGAACATGAGCAGGATTCCGCCCACAGCCATTACAATTTGCTTCATCAAATATTTTTCGTTGCCTACTTGCATCTTGTAAGCTAATGTGCCGGTAGCACTATATACAGCAAGCATAGAAAAAATGAATAGGAAGATGACAATCATCCAAATCATTTTATCTCCGCGAAGATATTCCCACCCTGTTTCGATTGCTTTATTCATAGCATTCCGGTTTAAAATTATTTTCCCATTTCGTTGAATACCATAATCAGTTCTTCCTTATCATCGAAATGCGTTTTTACCCCTTTAATTTCCTGATATTTTTCATGGCCTTTTCCGGCAAGAAGAATAATATCATTCTTCCTGGCTAACGTGGCTGCAGTTTTAATTGCTTCTCTTCTGTCGCTTATGGTCAGTACTTTTCGTTTATCG